>DATKNJ010000143.1:0-18140 GCA_035541395.1 Anaerolineales bacterium | reverse complement strand
GGAAAAAGGCGGCCGCGAATACGAAGACCGCGTCGAAGCGATAGCGTTGAAACGCTTGCTTCCAAAAAGCGGAAAGTTGCTTTTGGAGCTTGGCGCGGGCGCGGGACGCAACACGCCGCGTTATGTTGGCTTCGAACGCGTTGTGCTGCTTGATTATTCGCACACGCAACTTGAACAAGCACAACAACGACTCGGTTCATCGCAGAAATATATTTATGTCGCGGCGGATGTGTATCGTCTGCCATTTATCAATGGGTTGTTCGACGCGGCCACGATGATCCGCACTTTGCATCACATGGCGGATGCGCCCAAAGCATTGGCACAAACGCGCAACGTTCTACGTTCTGGCGGGACCTTTATTTTGGAATTCGCCAACAAGCTGAATCTCAAATCCATTTTGCGTTACACGCTTGGAAGACAAAAATGGAGTCCATTTACGCTCGAACCGGTGGAGTTTGTTAAGCTCAACTTTGACTTTCATCCAAAAGCTGTACGAAATTGGTTAAGCAATTTGGGATTTTCGATCAAGCGCACGCTGACGGTTTCGCACTTCCGCGTTGGCTTTCTGAAGCGCGTCATCCCGACTGGAATCCTGGTCTCGCTCGATTCGCTGTTTCAGCCGAGCGGTTCGTTATGGCAGCTAACGCCGTCGGTTTTTGTGCAGGCACAGGTCGAGGGAGAGGCGGGAAGCAATTTTGAGATTCCCGCGAATCCGATTGAGTTTTTCGAATGCCCTGAATGCGGTCACGCGCATTTGGAGGATCATCAAACTTATCTTTTGTGCCCGAACTGCAAATGCAAATGGGAAATCAAAGATAACATCTACGATTTTAGAGAGCCATTGAAATAAAAACAGTCGCTTGTAAGCGACTGTTTTTTGAGTTTATACGGTCTCGTTGGGGCGTCCCAGTAATTTCTCAAGTTGCGTGCGTGCTTTGTCGTCCACCAGCGCAAGGATTTCATCTTCTGTTTCGAGCACAGTGGTTCCGCGCGGCAGGACGATTTCGCCGTGACGAATAATTCCCGAGATAATGCAGTTCGATGGCAGAACCACATCTTTGATCATCATCCCGACTGCGCGCGCACCGGGATAGATTTTTTCCTCCACCAACGAATATTTTCCATGGCGCAATTTCAGCATGGTCATCATATCGCCGAGCGACATTTCCTCTTCCACCATTTTTGCCATAATGTCGGCCTGATCCAAAGCCACATCCACACCGAATTCTGGTGTGAATAACCAGGCGTTGTTTGGGTTGTTTACGCGCCCGATGATGCGCTTGACGCCATAATGCTGGCGAGCTAGAGATGCCGCCACCAAATTATCTGCATCCTCACTACTTACGGTGACCATCACATGCGCTCTCTGCACATCCACGGCTTCCAACACTTGCGGATCGGTGCCATCGCCTTCATAAACCAATTCAGTCGGAATCTCGTGATGCAAATTCGCCAATACATCCGGCCGTTCTTCCACGACGCGGACTTCGTGTCCTTGCGTGGATAAAAGAGTCGCGAGGTGCGAACTGGTGCGGCCGCCGCCGATAATTAATACGTACATGATTCTTCATTCCTTTCCGTGGCCGTTTGCGCGATCCCCCACGCGTTCGCGTAAAATCTTTGCGCCTTCATTTGTAGCGCTTACTTGCAGAATATCCTGTAATTCAAGCAAAATATTTTCGCGCGGCAAAATGCCTTGGCCGCCGCGCACCAAGGTCACAGGGATGGCATATTCCATCGGCACGAGTTCATTTAGCTTGCGGCCTTTCCATTCATTTGGAATGGTCATTTCATAAACCTGTACTTCTCCATTGTTTCCGGCGGAGTACATTTTTTGAAGCCCGGGGTGAATCAGCAATTGTTCGATTTGATGCGCGCCCCACGAGGAGGAGGACACAGTTTGTAGATTCAGCTTTTCATAAATTGCCTGACGGCGCGGATTGTAAACACGCGTTACCACGCGCTGAACGTGGAAGATGTCGCGAGCGATGCGCGCTACGATCACGTTGACATTGTCCGAAGCGGTGACAGCTGCCAGCGCTTCGGCCGTTTCGATGCCTGCACGCATGAGAGTATCTCGATCCAGGCCTTCGCCTTGAACTGTCCGGCCCGAGAAATGGAGTCCCAGCCGATCAAATGAATGCGGATTCGGATCGATCATCGTGACCAGATGATTTTGATGGATCGAGAGGGCCAGTTCCACGCCTACTCTTCCGCATCCAACAATAATTATGTTCATAGCATTCTCCTTATCAAAGCCTTGCACATACTTTTATTATTCATTTTCATTTTCGAGCACATACGGCACATCGGTGATGACAATACCCGTCTCGAACGGCAGCGATAGACGCAAGAGCACTGCCATTTGAGTCCGCATCAAGTTGGACCACCAGCGCGGCCTGATCGATTGAGGCACGACGATCGTGATGATTTCATTTTCCTGTTTGATGGACATGATGCTTTGAATATACTGAAGCAGAGGTTCCAGTACCATGTTGTGAGGCGAGTCGAGTACGACGAGGCGGATGCCTTCACCCCAAACTTCCCATTGTTGTTTGAGTTGTTCGGTTTCTTCATGATCCATCGAGACGTGAACCGCAGTCACATCGCTGGATAAAGAGCGGGCATAGCGGAGCGCGGTCAGTGTGCCCTGATTGACTCCGTTGACCGGAACAAGAATGCGGTGACGCACGATATGCGGAGGTAAGTGGAAATGGCTGGGTTGAGAAACTATCACTTTTTCCGCAGCGACAGGCGCGGGCGCGGTCTGAACGAGTTGAGCTGAAGTGCCGAACGAAATTGGATATGTCATCTTGGAAGTAAATTCTGAAACTGGCATGGTCATGCCTCCTGCAGTTGCAAATGCTCTTTGATTTTGCTGGCCGACTCCGAACAACTCGAGGAAGCCTGCGATTCCGATCATCAAACGAAAACGATATTCCTGCATCTTATAAGCCTGCCATTTGACGATGGAGGCCATACCGCCCTCGACGCGGGCTTTCTCGTGCACGATGCGATTTACTTGTTTTGCTCCGCGATAGCCGACCGGCGATAGCAGGAGTAGGTGAGCGGCCAGCGCCAAAAGACTGAAGGAGATCAGAACCACCCAACCGCCTTCGTCCCATTTGCCAACCAGTTGGCCTATGAACACGACTCCAGCCAAGACCGCTGCAAAGGTGGCAGCTCCTGCACCAAGAGTTCTTGCGCGCCCAGTGTAATGTTGAAGGATGTGTTGACGAACGGCCAAGCCCATTACCATGATCGGCATGAAGACGCCGACTCCGTAAAACGGGACGGCCACTGTAGTATGTCCGCGCACCAGGAACATGAGCAAAACAGAAATGCCGAATGTGATCGTGACTGAACGGGTGAATGTGCCGCGCTTATCGCGATAGATGATGACTTCAGGAATTTCGCCGATGGCTACGTCGCGCCATTCGGTGGCTTGCGCGTCTTGGAACGCGGTCATCGAGGCGGCGGCTAGCATGGCGACCGCGAGAGATTGATAGACCCAATAGAGAAGAGTCCCGCCGGGGATTTGCGAGAAGCCGATGAAGGCGAGATTTCCGACAAGAGTGCGGCCGAGAGTCCCATCAAACACATTGAAGTGGATGGAGAAATAGGTCAGAAAGAGAGTTGTCAGACCGCCGTAGAACAGGAATGAGGTCTGTACGAAGCGAGCGATGCCCGATTTGCCGCTGTAGAAGTTCCATAGTTTGTTAAAGCGCGGCATGTGTTGTTTGCCCCATTTGACGAGGCTGACATCCTCATCGATCATGAATTGGATGCCGTTGGAGACAGCTTCCAAACCAGTGAGGGCAACCATACCTTTCATGGAGGCCGTCAACATGTGCAACGCAGCCTGTGCCAGTGTTGCGCTTTGAGGTGTTTCGGTCATAGGCACAGCTGGAATGTGTTTTACCAGAGCAATGAACAAGCCGATGGCCAAAGTGACGGTCAGCATGAGGAAGATCGCCAGGAATGAAAAAACGACATTGGCGGATTCGCCGCGACCGCGAATCGTGAGATACCAGGTAATGGCCGCTAATGATGCTCCAATAGCAAAATGCCAGAACCAATTTGTGTTGTACGCGTTCAAGATCGATAGAAGCTGGTCAGCACCGGAGAGGGCCGAGACAACGATCGTGAGGACGTAGTCTTGAATCAAAGTAACGGCAACGACCAGACTCAACGTCGGCCAAAGATAACGCATCGAGGCTGTATAAGAGCCGCCGCCTTCGTTGAAGATGCCAAGCGAGTACATGTACAGTCCGCCAAAGACGAAGTTTGCAAAGGCGATTACTGTGACTGCAATGTAGGCATATGTCTGCAAGCCATACGGATGCAGAGCGCTCATCATTTCACCCGCGGCGTAATAATAGGAGGTGAAATAGTCCACGCCGAACAAGGCCACCGCGGCCATCAAGCCGATCTGGCCAGCGCCGTGGATGTGAGCATGCTCCTTGTTTTCGCGCGGCGCAACTTTATACGCTACGAAAACAATAATGATGAGCAGGACAACTGAAAACATGTACATATAAATTTGACTCCGTGATGAAGGTGGGGTGATTCGTTAGGCTGTAAAAGAGTTCCAAACGAAGAGCAGACCGACTTCGATAAAAATGGAAAAGATCATAAAGATTGTGCGGATAGCATCTTGCGCGGGCTGGGAGATTTTTACCTGCAGCCAGAAGAAGCTTGTAATAATCACAAGCGAACCAAACCACGAAATGATTTGGTTTATCCATTTGTTTTGCTTTTGGATAAGCGGCACAGATGGTTTGAAAATATATACGGACGTATTCAGATCGGAAGCCAGGATTTCATTCATCGGTCTTTGTCTTCCACTTGTAGGTTGTTCGATATAGCAGGCGAGCATGTCGCAGGGCTTCCAAATGGCTTTGACTTTTTCCAGCCAATCTCTCCCCGATTCATTTTGGATTCCAACTACTAGACCTCCTTCTCGAATGAACGCCGACATAGTGATCAGTTTGCGTCGAAGTTCAGCTTCTTCGTCCGGCCGGGAATAAAACCCCAGCAACAACACTTTCAGACTCAAGGGCCTGGCTATTGCCAGAATGCGCCGGGCCAACTCGGTTTCTTCTTCCACGTTGGGAATGACGACAATTAGTTTTCGCTCAGTTGAAAGAGTAGGTTCAGTCGAAAGCGACACAGAATCGAGAGATACAACCGGGGCACGAAAATCTGTTTTGTTCATGGCGCCTGACTCCTTATGGTTCATCCTAGCAGTCGGGCATAAAACGACGACAAAAAATTAAGTCAAACGTATAAAGAACAAATAAAAATGCCCTCCGTAGAGGGCACTCAGGAAAAAGATCATAATCCAAACTATGACGAATGACAGCCGCTGTGCGCTACTCCTCCTCATCAGCGATAAAGCGGTAACCAATGCCCGGTTCTGTAAGAATGTATTTTGGATTCTCAGGATCGGCTTCGAGTTTTTTGCGTAATTGCCGCATATACACGCGCAGATATTCTGTGTGATCCGCATCAGCCGGATCCCAAACATGTGTGAGGATGCTTTGATGAGTCAACACGCGGCCTCGATTAGCTGCCAAATATGCCAGCAGTTTGAATTCGGTTGCGGTCAGCTTGACCTCTTCGCCATCACGCGTGACCAAATGCCAGGCCAGGTCGATGGAAAGCGGTCCAGCCTTGACGAGGCTGGTTTGGTCCTCGCGGGTATGGGTCGAGTGACGAAGTGCTACGCGCACGCGCGCCAATAGTTCCTCGATCCCAAATGGTTTAGTCAAATAATCGTCTGCGCCTCGATCCAACGCAGCGACTTTGTCGCGTTCGTTATCGCGAACAGAAAGAATGATGATGGGGGTTTGTGTCCACTCGCGCAGACGGGAACAAACTTCGATGCCTTCCATATCGGGCAGGCCAAGGTCAAGAACGATCAAATCCGGATGAGTCGCGGCGGCCAGCGCGAGCCCTTCTTCGCCGCGACTGGCGGTGGTCACCTTGAAATCTTTTTCGACCAGAATCGTTTTCAAAGCGCGCAGGATTTGCGGTTCATCGTCTATCACGAGGATGTGAGGAGAATTGCTCATCAGGCTTCCGACTCCGTTGGCAGGCGGCGCGGTGGTGCGCCGTTCCAGGTGAGAGGCAAGGTGAAGTTAAAAGCAAAACCATTCGATAAATTTTCTGCCCAAATACGCCCATCGTGCGCTTCGATGATTCCTTTACAAATGGAAAGTCCCAAGCCGGTTCCGGTCACGCGGTCGGCATCAGTGACTCGATAGAATTTATCGAAGATGCGTTCCAAATGTTCGGCTGGAACTGTCGGCCCCTGATTGCTCACTTGCACGAATACTTGATTTTCTTTCTCTTTAGCGTGAATCCGAATCTTGGTTTGCGCGGGAGCATACTTGGCGCTGTTACTGATCAAATTACTGAAGACCTGTTCGATTTGCACAAAATCCACCGGGATCAATGGCAAGTCTTCGGGGATGTCAATTTCAAGTTGATGCGTTTCTGTGACGCGGTGCATGCGTTTCAACACACCACCCACGATCTCGGACAAAATGTTCCACTGACGCTGCGGCTTGAGCGCGCCCGATTCGAGCCGCGACATGTCGAGCAAATTTCCCACCAACATATTCAAGTGATCGGCTTCGTCATCAATGGCTGCCACCAATTCCACGCGCGCGGATGAATCCCAACCGACTTCGTTGCTTCGCAAGCTGGAGGCCGCGGCTTTGATCGTTGCCAGTGGCGTACGCAATTCATGCGAGACAGACGAGAGCAATGCCGACTTCAAACGGTCGCTTTCTTCTAGGACTTTGGCACGCGACTCGCTTTGGGCAAGTAACGTCCGCTCGATGGACAACGCGCCCTGGCTGGCAAAGGTCTGCAATAAGCGCTTCTCGCTTGACGAAATGGCTGGTTCTGTTCGCCATAGTTGGATCTTGCCTAATACGCCGCGCGCAGCCTGGATGGGCAGAGTCAACTCGGGAGGGCGGGAAGGCGCGGTCGCATGTTCCGGTAAGTGAAAATGATAAGTCTGTGCGCCGGTCACATTCAACTCGACATATTCGCCCATAAACAAAGCTTGCACTTGTTCGGTGAGAGTCTTCGCGATGGATTGATCGTCATGCAGATCGGCGAGAACAGTAGTCAACTCATATAACAGAGTCGCCTCGCGTTCGCGAGCGGTGGCCGCAGCCAAACCGGCTTGAGCTTGTCCAACCAGTTGACTGATGACTACTGCTACAACCAAAAACACGAGTAGTATCACCAAGTCTTCTGATCGATGGACGGCCAGCGTGTAATATGGGCGAATGAAGAAATAATTGAATCCAAAGAAAGCACAAACGCCTGCCGTGATGCTTGGACCTAATCCCCATAGCGCGGCCACTCCGACTGGAATCAAAAGCAGCAGCGCAATCAGAGATGTTTCCAGCACGTCCCGAACAACGAGGAACATGGCAAGGACCGCAGCAATCAGAGCGATTGCATATATGTAACTCAGAACATTCGAGGAAAGGATTCGAGTGCGCATTCTTCTTGTTCATTATAATCTTTTGAGCGTTTGTCATTAAATCAAAAAGTGCCATTCTTTTGGAATGGCACTTTTTGATGAAGTACAAAACTACTTTGCCGCGCGGATTTTCGGGCCGCTCAACGGAGCGCCGAACAGAGGCGCGAACACGCAGAAATCAAACAGCCCGGCGAGTAGCGGTACAAGCCCGATGATGGTCACAACGATACCGGTAATGCCAGTCAGGCCCATCAAGCCCCACGCGACGAGAGCAAGTCCAGCCACTACGCGCACGATGCGGCCTGTAGTAGAAGCCATGAAAGATACAAATGGGTTCATTTCGAAATCTCCTTTTTTGTTTTCCCAGTATAGTAGTTAGAACAGGTTTCGTCTGTGACAAAGTCACACAGTTGCGCGCGTTGCCAATTCCGCCGCGTCCATTACTTCGACCTCGCCGCGGCTGACGCGCACGAGTCCACTCTCGGCAAAGTCCTCCAGCAAACGACTAACCACTTCACGTGAAGTGCCCAGCTCGCCTGCGATCTCTTGATGAGTAATCCGAATCGGGTTCTGGATCCGTGAACGGTTCAGCAGCAAAGAAGCGACGCGCGCATCCATGCGATGGAAAGCCACTTCATCCACAATCGCGATGACGCTCGAAAGACGCTGTGAAAGCAAATCGAAGACAAACTCGCGCCACAAGTCATAACGATGGATCCATTCGCGGAATGTATCCGAGGGAATCATCACGGCTTCAGCATCATGCTCAACGGTGGCGATGGCAGGAAAAGATTGCTGGCTGAGAATCGCGTTGGCGGTCAGGATGCAGCTTTCCCCGAGCCCGAAGCGATACAGCGTGATCTCGCGCCCTGTTTCACCGATCTTATACACGCGCACCACGCCCGAGATCAGCAACGCGATTCCATCCACGCGGTCGCCTTCGACGAACACATCATGTCCCGCGGGAATATGTGCGAAGAAAGCAGCCTGTTTTAGTTCATTGATTAACGCGGGCTCCGCGTGCTGCAGAATCGGCATGGCCTGAAGGATGCGATTGAATTGTGCTGTGACGAGCATGTCGGTTTGAATCTCTTTTCTGGCGCGTGTTTATGAGTTGCGTTCCACGACCCAAAAATGTGACAACCCCAATGTTCGCAAAGGCGTCTTCTCTAAAAATTGTAGAATGCTTCGCAGAAACCTTCCCAGAGCACCGAAGCGCGCAATGATATTATCGTAGGCGCCGAAGATCACAGTGCGTTCTACAAAATGAACTGGCAAGCCTTTGAATAATTTTTCAAGATCGCGTCTGGAATAGACGCGCACGTGCGGCGCCAATCTGTCGCGCCAGGCGCGCGGCAAATAATTGACGAATAACTTGTTGCCGAAGTGATATTTCCCGCGCCAGTAAATTCCATGCGTCTCAAATGGATAACCGCGATTTGGGCAAAAGAGCATGATTCGTCCGCGGGGCTTTAAAACGCGCACCATTTCGCGCACAGCCTGAAAATCGTCAGCCACATGCTCGATGACTTCGTGACTCAGAATCAGGTCAAAGGTCGAGGCAGGAAACGGGAGCGACTCACCGGCCGCGTTGACAATCTCATTTGAATGACGACGCGCTTCGCCTGCGCGCTCAAAGTCGAATTCCAAACCGGTCACGCGGGACCCCAAGCCTGTCAGCTTCTCAACATACATTCCCACACCGCAGCCGTTTTCCAATACCTGTCCGTGAATGCGATGCTGCGCGGCACGTGCGATCATCTCAAGTCTGCGATCTTGTCCCGCGCGCCAAACATAGGATGGTTCTCCGCGTAACGCGGCTTTTTCTAAGTTGCGTTGATCCATAAAATCTATTATATCTTGCAACTTTTTTTGCCCTGTGCTAAAATATCGTTGCAACGAACTGAGATTGGTAAGCATCGAGAAGTGGGCAGCCCCCACTTTTCTGCTTGTAATAGGAGTTTTACGGAGCAAGTAGCATGCCCAAAAACGAGTTTGCCCTCGCCTTCAATGAAGTATTGGAAGAAAAACAGCTTTCCCAGGATATTATCCTGGGAGCTATTGAATCCGCCATGGTCTCTGCCTATCGGCGGGCTGTCAACGCGTCCACTGCGCAGCATGTGGAAGCCAAGGTCGATCCGGAAACCGGAAAAGTTTTAATTTACGCGGAAAAAGAAGTCGTTGAGGATGTGCAGGAAGATAAAACCGAAGTCACCCTCGAAGAAGCGCGCAGATACAATCCCGAAGCGCAATTAGGTGACATGGTTGTGGTCGAGACCACGCCCGCTGATTTTGGCCGCGTGGCTGCGCAGACCGCGCGCCAAGTGATTCAACAGCGCATCCGCGAAGCGGAACGTTCCAACCAAATGCAGTACTTTGAGCGGCAGGTGGGTGAGATTGTTTCGGGCGTGATTCAGGCGATTAATAACAGTCAGGGAATCACTGTTGGCCTCGATATGAAGGCCGAAGGTGTGATGCCCAACAATCAAAAGATTCCCGGCGAACGTTTGAAGCTGCACGACCGGGTGCGCGCGGTGGTGCTCGAAGTGAAAGATGGTTCGCGCGGCCCGCAGATCATTCTCTCTCGTGCGCATCGTAACTTCCTGCGGCGCTTACTTGAAAACGAAGTCCCCGAAATTTATCATGGCATCGTTGAGATCCGTGCGATCGCGCGTGAGCCGGGCGCGCGTGCCAAAGTCGCGGTTTCCGCGACACAGCCCGGCGTAGATCCGGTCGGCGCGTGCGTGGGTATCAAGGGCGTGCGCATTCAAGCCATCGTCAAAGAATTGCACGATGAAAAGATCGATATCATCCAATGGGATCAAGACCCCATTGTTTATATCTCCAAAGCCATCAGCCCGGCGCGCGTCACAGGCGTATATGTCTCTGACAATGATGGTACTCGCACCGCGACCGTTGTTGTACAGGAAGATCAACTGAGTCTGGCGATCGGCCGCGATGGACAGAATGCGCGCTTGGCAGCCAAGCTAACAGGCTGGCGTATCGATATTAAGTCGTTGAGCGAAGCCTCCGGCGACGCGCTCCTCAAGTTGAAGAACGATGCTGATTTGGCTGCACTCTTGCCGAGCGCGGTTGAGCTGGTGCCGCAAGTTGAGGAAATCCTCGCGAAGAAGGCGGAGAATCGTCCGGTCACGCCGGAGGAATACACCACGCTGGCGCAGTTTGTGGATCGCGTGGAACGCCGCACCATTCAGATCAAAGAAGAGGCCGCCCGCGCGGAAGAGGAACGCACATCTGCGGCGCGCGCCGAGGTTCCGGATTCGGCCTTCCAGATGCCGCTTGATGGAATGGGCCTCAAAGAGCACGTCTTTAACATCCTCACCGAAGCTGGTTTTGAAACAGTTGGCGATTTGATGATGGCCCTGAAAGCCGAACCGGATAAAGTGCTCGGCTTGCCCGGTATCGGACCGAAAGCCATGCAAAACATCGAAGAGGTGATGGCCTCGCTTAAGTTCCCCGAACCCGAGCCTGCTCCCGTTGTTGTGGAGGAGGCCCCTGCTATTGAGGCGGAAGTTGTCGCCGCGCCGGTGGCAGTCGAGCCGGTTGCAGTGGAGGAAGCATCAGTTGAGGAGAAGCCGGCTGAGGGCAAGAAAGAGGTGAAGAAAGTCGTCGAAGAAGAGGATAACGAGTTCGCCAAGGATGGCGTCTCGTTGGATGAATTGTTCACCATGAAGCCCGAAATTTTCCAATCCGGTGCAGAAGCTGGTGCGGAGGATGACAGCGACAAGAAGAAGGGGAAGAAGAAGGGCAAGAAGAAAGGCGTCGAATTGGAGTATGATGAAAGCCTCGGTGAAGTGGTCGCCCGCAAGAAGCATAAACGCGGCGATGCCGATCTTCCCGAAGAAGAATGGTAATGGACTTTAGTCGTTACCCTTTAGTCTCTCTCTTTTAGGAGAGAGTGATTTACGAAGGTGTCTAAGAAACCTGTTCAGCGTGTTAAACATATTCCCCAACGCACCTGCGTGGGCTGTCGCACAGTAATGCCGAAGCGACAGATGATCCGCCTCGTGCGAACTGCAGATGGGGTGATGATAGATCCCACCGGCAAGCTGGCCGGGCGCGGAGCTTATCTTCACGACCGTCGCGAGTGTTGGGAGCAGGGCTTGAAGGGCGGGCTGGCCCACGCGCTCAAAACGGAATTGACCGCTGATGATCGAGAACGATTGGAAGCCTTTATGAATACTTTACCCGAGGAGCCTCAAGCGGCTCCGGTGAACGGGTGAGCGCGATGTGACCGATTAACGCTGTCGCTCATGGCGCAAGGCTTCCAGCAGAAAAAACCTGTTTTGGTTTCATGAAGCGTCATTTTTCTGGAGGTGGCCTATGAGCGAAAACGGACATAAGATCGAGATCCCGTCCAGTATTGTCATTCGCGACCTGGCACAAAAGGTCGAAAAAAGCCCAATTGAAATCATCAAAAAACTGATGACGAACGGTGTGATGGCGACCATCAATCAGCCGGTGGATTTTGACACCGCTGCGATTGTGGTGGCCGAGTATGGTTTTGAAGCTGTCCCTGAAGTATTGGAAGAAGCAAAACAAGAAGAGGTTGGTGAGGTGCCTTTGTGGCGCCAACTGATCGCGGGGGAAGACGCGGCCGCGCTGAAGACTCGTCCACCAGTGGTAACCATCCTCGGACATGTCGATCACGGTAAGACCAGCCTGCTGGATGCGATCCGCTCCGAGCATGTAGCGGAAGGTGAAGCAGGCGGTATTACACAACATATCGGCGCGTATCAAGCCGAGCAAAAAGGGCGCGTGATCACATTTTTGGATACGCCCGGTCACGCGGCGTTCACAGCGATGCGCGCCCGCGGCGCACAAGGCGCGGATATTGTGATTCTGGTTGTGGCTGCGGATGACGGTGTGATGCCGCAGACGCGTGAAGCGATTGCGCATGCCAAAGCTGCGCGCGTGCCGATTATCGTCGCGTTGAACAAGATTGATAAACCCAATGCCAACCCGGAACGCGTCAAACAGCAATTGGCCGAGTTGGAACTTGTACCCGATGATTGGGGTGGCAGCACCATGGTGATTCCAGTTTCTGCCAAACAGAAGCAGGGTATCGACGATTTGTTGGAAGCGGCTTTGTTAGTGGCCGATAATACAGACATCCGTGCCAACCCGAATGGGAAGGTGATCGGTACAGTCATCGAAGCGGAGTTGGATAAGTCCAAGGGAACGGTCGCCACGCTTCTCGTCCAGAATGGAACGCTTCAGACAGGTGACATCATCGTAGCGGGAACAGCATACGGCCGCCTGCGCGCGTTATCTGATTACAAAGGAAAATCTGTCAAGAAGGCCGGTCCTTCCATGCCGGTGGCAGCGATGGGACTCAATGACGTCCCTGCAGCGGGCGATGTGTTTCAGGTTGTTGAATCTGAAAAGGAAGCTCGTGAAATTGTCAATGAGCGACTTGAGGCAGCCAAGAATAAAGTGCAAGGCAAGAAAGCTTCGCTGGAAGATTTGTTTGCAAACTTCAAGGCGGGTGAAGCCAAAGAATTGAATTTGATTGTCAAGGCTGATGTGCAAGGTTCGCTCGAACCGATTATGTCTGAGTTGGAGAAACTTGGTAAAGGCGAAATCGGGATCAATATTCTGTATGCGGAAACCGGTAACATCGGCGAAAATGATGTGATGCTGGCTTCGGCTTCGCATGCCATTATCATCGGCTTCAGTGTGCAAGCTGATGTGGCCGCGCGGCGCCTGGCTGAAAAAGAAGGCGTGTCGATTCGCTTGTATGAGATTATCTATCGCATGACCGAAGATATCGAGAAAGCACTCAAAGGCATGCTTGAGCCTGAGATCATCGAGAAGGTAATCGGACACGCACAAGTGTTGGCTGTCTTCTCCGCCTCCAAGTTTGGCAAGGTCGCGGGATGTCGCGTGCTGGATGGCGAGTTGCGGCGCAATGCGCGCATCCGTCTTGTGCGCGGCAAGGACATTTTATATGAAGGCGATTTGGCTTCTCTTCGCCATGAGAAAGATGATGTGAAGGAAGTCCGTACTGGCTTTGAATGTGGTGTTGGTTTCAAGAATTTCACCGACATTCAAGTTGGTGATCAACTGATTTGCTACGTGATGGAAAAGAACGCCTAAAATTTTTGTATGGCGAAAACAGTTTAGAACTCACATCTTTTTCACATCCTTTTATATAATTTCTGTGGTGAAATAATTATGCCATCGGGCATTCGGCTTCAACGTATTGCGGATCGCATCCGCCAGGAAATTTCGGAGATGCTTCTTCGGGAAATCAGTGACCCGCGTCTTCACATGGTTTATGTTACCGATACAAAAGTGGATAAAGAACTGGCGTACGCCGATGTGTACGTTTCCGCGGTGGAAGGCGCGACGCGCAGCGAGGAGATTTTATCTGGCCTCGAAAGCGCCAGCGGATTCATCCGCCGGACTTTGGCCGGGCGCGTCGAACTACGAACTTTCCCTCGCCTCCGCTTTCACTGGGATCCAACTCCCGAACATGCCGATCAGATTGAACAAATCCTGGCAGATTTACGTCTGAAGAATGAAACTCGAAAGGAGAAATAGCGTTTAGCTAAACGCTTTAACTTTGTTGTTGGTATGGATAGCGTGATTGTTACTGAGATCAAAGCAAGATTGAACAAAGCTGAGAAAGTGATCATCGCTTCTCACGTCCGCCCGGATGGAGATGCGATTGGGTCGCTGCTAAGTTTGGGCCTGGCTTTACAGAACGCGGGCAAACCGGTCCAAATGGTGTTAGTGGATGGAGTGGCTTCCTCCTTCCGTCATTTGGAGGGCAGCAATCAAGTCAAGACGGAACCGCAAGGTGAATACGATACATTTATCACGGTAGATTGTGCAGATTTCAAAAGAGTGGGCAAAGCTTTTGAGTCTTTCAACTCACCCGATATCAACATTGACCATCACAAGACTAATGAAAGATTTGGAAAGTTGAATCTGATCGAGGCGGAAGAGGTGGCTACGTCGTCCATCCTCACGAAATATCTTCCTACGTGGGGCTTTGAAATTACCAAGCCAATCGCCGCAGCTTTGCTGACTGGAATCATTACCGATACATTGGGCTTTCGTACTGCCAATGTCACGCCTGATGCGCTGCGCCAGGCCGCGACTCTGATGGAAACCGGCGTAGACATGCCCGATTTGTATATGCGTTCTTTGGTGCGCCGTTCATTTGCTTCCGCGCGTTATTGGGGCGCAGGACTTTCGAGCCTGGAAAGCAAGCATGGAATTGTGTGGGGAACATTGACTCTTGCAGACAGAAAGAAAGCGGGTTATAGTGGTAATGATGACGCCGATTTAATTAATATCATTTCAGCCATTGATCACAATAAGGTAGGAATGATTTTTGTTGAACAGAGCGATGGTCATGTTAAAATATCGTGGCGTGCTCTGGAAGAAGGCATTGACGTTTCTCCGATTGCAAAGCATTTTGGCGGTGGCGGACACGCAGCCGCCGCGGGAGCAGATATCCCCGGCACCTTGAGCGAAGTCCAGCCGAAGGTACTTAAGGAAACCCGAGATATCTTGGGGCTTTAATCAAAAATTCAGACGGATATGTCATAATTAGGTAATAGAGACCAGGAGGAGTTTGGTGGAATGAATAGTCAAGATATAAAGAATGCGATTTCCGGCGTGCTAGTGGTGGATAAACCTGTTGGCATGACCTCCCACGATGTAGTGCAAGCCATTCGTAACGGAACAGGTTTGAGACGCGCAGGACATACAGGTACTTTGGACCCGCGCGCATCTGGCGTGTTGGTGATTTTGGTCGGGCCGGCTGTGCGTTTGAGCGAATATGTTTCGGCTTCGGATAAACGTTATCAGGCGATCATTCGCCTCGGCTCGACCACCGATACCTTCGATGCAGACGGTAAATTTACTCGTTCAGATGTGCCCGTCAATGTAGACGAAGCTGAGTTCGAGCGCGTGCTCAAAACCTTTGAAGGTGAAATCGAACAGACTCCGCCACCATATTCGGCCGTCAAAGTGCAGGGACGCAAGGCTTACGATATGGCGCGTCAGGGCGAAGAAGTAGATTTAGCACCGCGCAAAATCCAAGTCTATCATCTCGAAGTATTGGAATGGGCTCCGCCGGAAGTCGTAGTGGATGTCCATTGTTCATCGGGCACGTACGTCCGTTCATTGGCAAATGATTTAGGCGAGAAGCTTGGCTGCGGCGCTTATCTTGTTGGCTTGCGCCGCACGAAGAGCGGACGTTTCTCACTGCGGGACGCGGTTCCGCTGAGAAAACTTCAAGAGGCGTTCCACGCCGGGAACTGGTACCAGTTTTTGATCCCCGCGGCGGAAGCGTTGGGCGAATGGGAGGCCGTCGAATTGAGTCCGGATGACGTTGAGGGCGTACGTCACGGCCATCGTGTCAAAGCCGATCCCGAAGCGAAAGAGGGCAGTATGGTGCGCGGAGTCAGCACGCAGGGCGAACTGGTGGCGCTGATGGAATTGGTCAAAGGCGAGGACGGCTCGCCGGAATGGCAGCCGCGTAAAGTTTTCTTCACTTCCGAGTAAAATAGCTCAGCCGCCGATTTCGGCGGCTGAGAGTTTATATGCGACATTATCATTCCCTCGAAGAAGCCACGTTAAAAGATTCCTGGCTTACCGTCGGCGTGTTCGACGGTGTTCATCGCGGTCATCAGGAGATCATCAAACGCCTTGTAGCCGGCGCACACGCGGCCAATGAGCCCGCGGTTGTGTTGACCTTTTCTCCGCATCCGGCCAGCGTGTTGAGCGGTCATGTAGTCAAATGCCTGACTACGCCGGACGAACGTGCTGAGTTGTTGGATGCGATAAATGTGGACGCGGTCATTACCCAGCCGTTCACGCGGGAACTTTCAGCTGTTTCCGCTTACGATTTTATGTCGCGTCTGAAAAGTCATCTCGGTTTGACGCGCTTGTTGATCGGATATGATTTCGCGTTGGGAAAAGGTCGCGAAGGCAATGCGACGCGCTTGAAAGAAATTGGTCTTGAGCTTAATTACGAAGTTCAAATGGTCGACGCGCTCAGCGATGAGAGTGGAGTGATCTCCTCCAGCGCTATTCGCAAGTTGATCTCGGTTGGCGATGTGGCCGATGCAGTCAAATTGCTTGGACACGCGTACGGTTTGCGCGGCTCCGTCATCCATGGCGACGGACGCGGACGCGAGTTGGGTTTTCCAACAGCCAATATTGATTATCCATCTGAGAAGATTTTGCCTTCGAATGGAATCTATGCCTGCTGGGCCTGGCTTGGCGAGGAAAAATTCGCGGCTGCGGTGAATGTGGGCTTGCGCCCAACAGTGCGAGACGATCAAACGATTCCCAATGTTGAGGCTTATTTACTTGATTTTGATCGCGAGATTTATGGTCAAACCTTGAAATTGGAATTTATTGCCCGTCTGCGCGATGAATTGAAGTTTGCTTCCTTTCAAGCATTGATTGACCAAATGTATAAAGATGTAGAGAAGACAAGAGAAATGCTTTTGTAATTAACAAGACTGTTGACGCCATGTATTAATTATTGTATAGTTTTGGAAATTGAAAGGATGGGATATGAATAATCAGTTTCCTAGAGATCCTCGCGAAAAATACGAACAAGACATGCGGAATTATCATCCGGGGGTTGAGGTTGATCCTTCCTATGTTTCCCCGCAAGTGCAAAAAGTATTACGTGGATACCCTCCAGAACAAGCTTATAAAAAAGCGGCGTCCAATTTCTATATGATTGCAGCATTGTCTATTATCAACTCGGTCGTTGCAAATATGGGCGGTAGTTTTGTTTTTGTCATAGGCTTGGGAATAACTCAACTTGTTGATGCGCTGGCTTATATTTTCGGACGCAATATTCCCGAAGCCAGAACAGTGATTATCGCCATTGGCATTTTCATTGATCTTGGAATCTGCGGCATCGTTGTCTTATTCGGTTATTTGACATCGAGAAGAATGAATTGGCCGCTAATCACTGGAATGGTCTTGTATGGATTGGACGCGGGATTAACCCTTCTTTTCAAAGATTGGATCGGGTTTGCATTTCACCTTTTCTTTTTGTGGCAGATTTGGGTTAATTACAATGCAATTCGACTTTGGAAGAAAATGAATTCTTCAAAAACAGATTCTTTTCCGCAAAATATTGGCACCTCATGAATCTAAAAGGGATGGCCTGAATAGCCGTCCCTTTCGTTTATAATCTCCCCGACTTACCAGCCAGAGGAGGCTCCATGCGCACGCGTGAAATTTACCTGCTTTCCCCGAAACAACTTTCCCCTGAAACCATTGCTGTTGCTTTTGCAAAAACCTCTCGCTCGCCCGAATCATTCCGCGATATCGCCGCGGAACTGAGCGATGAGAAATCGGCCAAGTTCCACGAGAAGTGGGTAGTGGGATATGGCCATGCTTCCGTGGCGGAACACGCGGTGTTGCACATTGCTTTCGAGAACGTCTCGCGTGTGGCAATCGAATCGATCGAGTCGAACCGGCTAGCCTCCTACACAGAAAAGTCCACGCGTTACCAAAAGTGGGGAACAGATGATTTCACGATTCCGCCAGAGCTCGAAGATCACGCGCTCAAAGTCGAATATATGAACACTGTCCGCATGTTGTTTCAAACCTACGCGGATTCGCT
>DATKNJ010000142.1:0-9453 GCA_035541395.1 Anaerolineales bacterium | reverse complement strand
AGCGCGTCCACACAGAAAGTATACATTCCCCCGATTAAAAAACAAATAGTATTAACTCAACGCGGAAGTGAGCGGCTTGCGCGGCACGGAATGCATATCAATCTCGATGGCTGAAAGCAAAATTTGGATACCGAGGATCAGGGAAAGCGTTGGCAAAATCACCGTGCCGGTCGGCGCAGCGATATTGAGTTCAGCATATTTGATCCATTTGACAATACCGAAGATCAAACCAAAGAGAATCAACGGAACGCCGAGCAGAACGTAAACTGACATCATCGAAAAATCATACAGATAATACTTGAACCACATGCGACGCAGAAGCGTGGCGATCAATTTAAATGGGAACTCGATCAACACGCGATAAATGGACAAGCTGGAAACTTCGCCGCGATAGCGCGCCGGGATCGGCACGTCCAACACAAACGCATCCAGCAGATACAACTGCGCCAACATGGAAGTTTCAAAGAAATAACCGTGATCAATTTTTTCGAGCGGCAGGCGCGCCAGCACTTCCGCACGAATGGCGAAGAAGCCGTTGGTCGGATCGAAACAGTTCCAGTATCCACTGGCGGCTTTGGTCATGAAACTCAAACCCATGTTGCCGACACGTCGAATCCACGGCATGCGCCGCAACGACTCAAAATCACGGAAGCGATTGCCCTTGGCATAATCCGCTTTGCCCTCGATCAACGGCGCAAGCAACGCGGGCAAATGCGCGGCATCCATTTGACCATCGCCATCAATCTTGACCACAATCTGCGCGCCGAGTTCAAGCGCTTTCTTGAAACCGGTAACCATCGCGCCGCCCACGCCTTGATTCTGCGCGTGCCGAAGTGGAATGATGCGGCGGTCACGATTGGCAAGGCGCATCACTAAAGCGGACGTGTCGTCCAGCGAGGCATCATCCACGACAATGATGTAACGCACATACGCGGGAAGTTCGCGCAACACGGACTCGATCTCACGTTGCACGCGATAGGCGGGGATCACGGCTGCAATTTTATATTTGCGAAAGTTGATATGACTCATCCGCTAACTCGATTTGAACAAGCAAACCTCATATGGCGCCAACTCAAATCCGTGATTGACAAGATTTAGCTTTTCGACACGATGCGTCGACAACAACAAAGTCCATGATTGACCGAGAAGATTTTTGGGAAATTCAACTTGTGTAGTATGACTCTTGAAATTCAACGCAATCAGAATCGTTTCGTTTAATTGGCGACGCATGTAAGCCAAATAATCGCACGGCTGAGGAGTCAAGACGACAAGTTCACCGCGGCGTAAGGCTTCATGTTCTTTGCGCAAGCGTATCAACGAACGCGTAAAGTTGAGCATCGAGTTCGCATCCTCGTTTTGCAATTTCACGTTGCGCTGACGATAATCCGGATTCACCGGCAGCCACGGCTTGACTGAACTAAACCCTGCGTTGATCTCATCACTCCATTGCATCGGTGAACGGCATCCATCGCGGCCCTTGAAAAACGGCCAATATCTTTTGCCGGGCGGATCGAGAATCTCGCTACGCTTCAGTGGGATATCGCGCATGCCCAGTTCTTCGCCATAATAAAGGAAAGGCGTGCCACGTTGTGTGAGCAATAAAGCCATCATCACTTTCACGCGCGCATCGTCCTTGCCTTTCGCATGGCGCGTGGCCGTGCGCAGTTGATCGTGATTGCTCAACACGTAATTCGGCCAAATGCCATGTTTCTGTTCAACGGCCTCCCAGTCCAGAATCGGCTTGAGCAGGCGGGAAGCATCGAAGGGCGCGAACAAAAAATCAAAATTGAAGGCCGCATGTAAACGATCCGAACCGCAATACTCAACGATCTTTTCAGGCGTGGAGATGAACGTCTCGCCAACAGAATAGCGCTCGGGATATGAATCCAGAATACCGCGCAATTCCCGCAAAAGCGGGATCATGTCCGGTTGGTCTACATCGTAAACATGCCGCTGACGGTCGAAGCCGCGTATCCCCAGCTTCGGCGGATTGTTACGCAGTTGATCATCCTTGAAATAAACGTTGAATACGTCCAAGCGGAAACCGTCCGCGCCGCGCTCGAGCCAGAATTTCACCACTTCGAGCTGCGCTTTGCGGACTTCGGGATTGCGCCAGTTCACGTCCGGCTGTTCGGTCAGGAACATGTGATAGTAATATTGGCCGCGCTCGCGCACGTACGTCCACGCTTTGCCGCCAAAGACAGATTGCCAATTGTTGGGAATCGAATCCTGCCAGAGATACCAGTCTGCTTTCGGGTTGTCGCGCGAAGCACGCGATTCCAAAAAGCGAGGGTGCTGATCGGAGGTGTGATTCAGCACGAGGTCCAGAACGACGCGTATGTTCCGTTGATGGGCCGCGGCGACCAGGTCGTCAAAATCCTTGAGCGTGCCGAAGCGCGGATCCACATCCACATAATCGGAAATATCGTATCCGAAGTCCTTATCAGGCGTTGGATAGAAAGGCGAAAGCCAAATCGCATCCACGCCAAGCTCGGAAAGATAATCTAGACGACTCGTAATGCCCGGCAGATCGCCAAGGCCATCGTTGTTGCTGTCTGCAAAAGAACGGGGATAGATTTGATAAATGATGCCATCCCGCCACCAGAGAAAATTGTCCATGCAAAGATTTTACTCGAAATCCAACTTGAAACGTTTGTCCTGAAAGTGTTACAATCCCATAGGTATGAGCGTTTCTACCGCGGTGGACAGATATGCCGTCTCTAAATGAACGAATTCTGGTGGTCGAAAGTGACCCGGACATCAGTGACCTGATCTCGCGACAAGCCTTGCAACCGCTTGGCTATCAAGTGACAGTCACTGGGGGGGCTGCCGCGGCGATTCAACAAGCGCTTCAGACTTCCCCTGATCTGGTCATTGCAAATTTGAGTTTGCCCGGCTTGAGTGGGAAAGACCTGCTCGTGGCGTTTGCCTCGCAAGGCATCCGCGCGCCACTGATCGTAATCGCGGAAAAAGGACAGGAGAACGATGTGATCCAGGCCTTTCGCCTCGGCGCGAACGATGTGATCTTCTGGCCGAGCCGCGATGCAGAAGTGGTGGCGGTAGTGGAACGCGCTCTGAATCAAACGCGAGAAGCACGCACCCGCCAACGACTCGATCAGCAATTAAAAGAAACCAATAGTGAACTCCAACGCAAAGTCCGCGAGTTGACGACAATCATTTCCATCGGCAAAGCCGTGGTCTCGATGACAAATCAACGCCAACTCTTCGACCGCCTTCTAGAAGGCACGTTGCAAGTGGCTGAAGCCGATATGTGCTGGCTAATGCTGCGCGATGATCAAAGCAAGAGTTTCCTGCTCAGCGCGTATCGCAATCTACCCGAAGCCTGGGCCAAGAAACGCAACCAACCCATGGATGATGGAATCAGTTCGCTGGTGGCACTCTCCGGCGAAACGCTCGTGATGCACGGCGCGCCGCTCGAAAAATTCAAGATCGCATCGCTGGGAAAAGCCGCTGGCGTAGTTCCAATCAAAGTGCAGGATGAAGTGATCGGCCTTTTGATCGTAGTCCGCAAAGCCGACCGCGAGTTCAATCGCGAAGCGCAAACGCTGCTGGAAGCCGTGGCGGATTTTGCATCCACATCGCTGGTCAACGCGCGGCTCTTCCGCGCGCTCGAACAAACTGCCGAAGGCGCGCGCGCCGGAGAAAAACGCCAGAACGCGTTGCTCGAACGGATGCGTGCAGCCGTCGGCGAGGAATTGCAGGCAGCCGGCTACCCTCTCAACTTGCTCCTGACCGAAAAGCCGGGTTCACTCACTAGCGAACAAAAGCAGGCGCTTCAATCCATGCAAGGAGCGCTACAGCGCCTCGCTCGCGCAGCAGAAAAGACTCTCGCCCCGGAAGCAGAGGTCAATAAAAGTTGATATGGCCAAAGCCGACCTGATCCTTCTGGCACTCGATGAATCGCCCATTTTACAATTGATGGCGCGTGCCCTCATGGCTGCCAGTTATGAAATTGCCATTGTCCACGACAAAGAGGGATTGAACAAAGCCCTGCAGGAATCCTCACCTGCGTTGGTGCTAGTGGGCGAAACATTCGCAACTCAAAGCGGACTGCAACTCGCGGAGGGAATGCTCGACCGCTTCCCCACGCTCCCCATTTTGCTCTATGCCGAACGCGATACTGTTGGCTTGGCAAAGGATGCGTTACGCACCGGTTTAAGCGGATATCTCTATCCGCCGCTTCGCACAGACGATATTGTTAATGCCGTCAATCGAAGTTTAACACGCGCCCGGCGTCTCGGCGACTGGCTGCGACGCGAAGTCAAGATGACCACGTCACAGCTGGAGGAACGCGCCAAGTTGTCTGAGTCAGAGCGGGCGCGTTACGAATCCATCTTCGCGAATATTCAAGATGGTGTGATCGTGCTCGACTCACACAATAAAGTCGTCTTTGCGAATCATTTGATCAGCGAAATCTTTGGCGTGAACGAAAAAGAAATCGTCGGCCAGCCACTCCTGGATTGCATCCAGCACCCGGATGTGCGCGCGTTGCTTTCGCGCGCGACCGAAGGGCCACTGAAATATCATGAGATCAATCTCGATAACGGCCAGGTGCTCAACGCGCAATATACACCGATTCCGAAAATCGGTTCAGCCATCACCATGCAGGATATTTCCTACTTAAAGGAACTGGATCGCCTAAAGAACGATTTCGTTCACACGGTTTCGCATGACTTGCGTTCCCCGCTGACTGCCTTGCTCGGTTACGCCGAACTGATCGACCGCATCGGCCCACTCAATGACCAGCAGCGTGAATTCATGCAGCGTATTCAAGCCAGTGTTCAACACATCACCACACTGGTCAATGACTTATTGGATCTTGGCCGACTGGAAGCAGGCTTTGACACGCGTCGCGAAATGGTGCACATCGAAAGCATCCTAAAATATACGCTGGATACATACGATGGCGAAGCGCGCACGAAGAATATTACGCTATCTTCCACAGTGAATCCAGACGTGCCAGCTTTGCGCGCCAACCCGATTCGCATCCGCCAATTGCTGGACAATTTAGTGGGCAACGCCATCAAATATACGCAGGAAAGTGGCAACGTCCATGTGGATGTGAACGTGCAGGATAACCAGATCATTTTGGAAGTTAAGGATACGGGTCCTGGTATTCCCCAAAACGAACAGAACCGCATCTTTGAAAAATTCTATCGGGCTACCAACGTCCCGGATGGAAGTCAGGGGACCGGCTTGGGGTTGGCCATCGTCAAGTCGATTGTTGAAAGCCAGCACGGGCGCATCTGGGTCGAGTCTACGTTAGGTCAGGGATCATCTTTCTTCGTCGTTCTCCCCGTTCACGAACAAATCCCATAAAATAGAGTTGCTTTGTACAACTCTCCATACTTTGCCTTTAAATGCCTCCGCCGGGGGAGAACCCGGCGGAGGCTTTCGCCAAAGGAGGAGACAGTGAGGAGCATTGGAGGTGTCTTTGCTTCGTCTCCAATGCTCATCATACCTTACGCACCGGTTAAATCCCAATGCAGGATGTCACCGATTGGGAATGATTTTATTCATGACTGGATTTCGCACAGGGAACGCCGAGCCAGCGTAACCGCCTCCTGCTCGGACTTATAAGACCGAACCACCAAATTTGAGTCGGAATTCCCGCTGATCATTTTCGAGATTTTGCGGCCTTCCTGATAGAGACAAATCGCCGGTTTCTTCTCATTCAAAACAAACCCAATTTCATATCCCACGCCATGTGAAGGGACGCTGACTTCAGCTACCAGCGCATCACATTCGCGCAGCCAGCTTACGTCACGGTCATAGACTTCGCGCGGCGTGAGGTGCGCTTCATCTGTCACCGCGTTGGCTTGGGCCAGATGAGCCGTCAGAATGTGATGGCCGTCCACGGTCAAGGCTGAGACAATAGCCTGATAAACGGATTCAAATTCACGTCCACCGGTGATCGAACAGGCAAAGTAAATTTTCATTTATGTGGAAGTCGAGAAAGGATGGATTTGTCCACGCGCCGCGTCGGTTCTGAATCCCCACCTGCGCGCATCGTTTCCAGTTCCGAGCTGAAGCGCATCCAATCGTTCACCAAAATCACAAAGTGTGGACTCTTATCCTTGAAGAAAAAGGGCGAGAGAAAAAGACGAAGCACAGTTTGAGAGATCGGGAATCCATTCAGCTCCACCACCACTGCGGTCCGACTGGCGAGCGGTTCCAAAATTTCGCGCCGCCAACTGGAAATGCTTTTAGGAGGGAATAACGAGCCGATCGTTGCGGACGTGGTACGTTGCACGCGTTTATATGAAATATTGAGCCGCAGGAAGGGAGTCACCAAACGCATATGATCGGGAAACGGCTGCACATATGCGGCTTTGCGAATTCCAAAAAGAAAAATGGTGACCAGCAACACAAAGCCACCGATGCTGGCCAAAGTTAACCAACGCCACGCGCCTGAAGGTTCGGGGTAATACATCCACACCGCCCAGGCCAACCCCAACAGCCCGACACCAAGAAGCAGCGTCGCGGGCCACCAGCGATCCAACATGTGAGTATAAATTAATAGAGAATAACGACGCCCCGCTCGCGGCATGGATCAATCTTCCTCGTCCGAAACAAGCGACGCGCCGCCTCGTTCCGATGCCTCGGCTTGCCCGCCGTTTAATTGGGCGCTCAACTTCCCGATAGCCTGCTCGAGATGTTCGCCGCGCAGACTGAATGTGATGTCGCCGCGCGTCTTTTCGATGATGCTGCGCGCGATATCGGTTTGGCGACGCAGACCATTGGTGATCGCGTCGGGATAATCCATTGTGACCAGCACGGAATAAATTTCATCCATCCAACCAAGTAAACGTTCAGCTTCCTGCGAATATCCGTGGCGCAAAATATCAAGCGTGCGCCGGCGCAGTTCGCCGACCACTTCCGCGAGTCCGTTCAAGTAAGTGGAGTCCGCGACGTTTAGATCTTCGGGCGTTGGCAATCCCTGATTTCGAATCAACGCGCAGGTCACATTGGCTTCGACGAATTCCTTCAACGCGTCTTGTGTGTAGCCTGCGTAGAACAAATCGGAAAACTGTGCCAGATCAGCACGCAACGCGTTGGCGAGGGAACGCGCCTCGGACAAGTGCCCAGTCATTACGTCCGTTTCGCTGCGGTGTACAGCACGGATCGCCAGCGAGCAGGCGCGCGTCAATTGACGCGCGGTCGCGAGCGCTTTGTCACGCGCGGCTGTGCGCGCGTCGAAGTTTTTGCGGATTTGTTCGGTGATGCCTTCGAGTTTGTCCATGAGATTTACTCAGGTTTGGGAGGTTCAGGCGGATGCTGACGAAAGAGAGATTCGGCCAACGTGGAATTGCCGGGCACGGTAATTTCGCCGAAGGCAGATTCGTAACGCGCCAAATTTTCGCTCAGCGCACGCAATAATAATTTTGCGCTGAGCGGGGTCATCAAGACGCGCGTGGTCACTTTGGCTTGATTCTCGCCGGGCAATAAATGAGCGAAATCAATCACCAAATCCGCGGGCGAATGGGAGATGCGCGCTAAGTTGGCATAAACAGGTTCGAGGCCGTTTGGAATTTCAAGCACAGGCCCGGTTGGTTTTTGAGGAGCAGTCATTGGAATCTCCACAGAAATTTTCGCGAAACTTATAAGCACGGAATCAAATCAACTAACTCATGCCTCTTCGCGAAAAGGACTAGAACGGAATATCATCTTCGGGCGGAAGCTCGGCCATGTCCATGCCGCCGCTTGCAGCCGCGGGACCCTCACCACCTTCACCACGCGATGAGAGAAATCGCACAGTGCCCGCGGTCACTTCAAAGGAAGCGCGCGGCTGACCATCCTGGCCGGACCAGACACGAGGTCCGCCTGTGCTTTGATCCGCAGTAAGGCGGCCTTCCACAAGCACTTTCATCCCTTTTTTAACATATTGATTGCAGACTTCCGCTTGCTTCCCCCAAGCTGAGATACGAAACCAAACCGTCTCCTTCACTTGCTGGCCGTTGGAGGCGGTGTACTGACGGTTGGTCGCCACCGAAAACGAAGTCACGGCCTGGCCCGCCGGTGTATAACGCATCTCCGGGTCGCGTCCAACATTGCCAACGATAATAACTGTATGATACATGGGAATCTCTCCTCTCGAGTTACAGGGAACGCCGCAGCCGCGGCGTTTTGGATTTTTTCTATTGTACTCCACTTCAATCATGCAACATAAAAATTGAAAAGAAACTCAATGGCTTCTCTTCAAAATAGTACTGAGGTTCTGCCTCAAAACGGAACCTTTTTCAGGTAATTTCGTCCTACCATGTACGAACAGAGGTGTACTATGAAACTCACAATTACAACCCAACACATTCTTATTTTTCTGGGCATCGTCATTTTGGCTTTAATGGCTTGTATCCCGATCACATTGTTGACTACTACGCTCCCCCTCGCACACAACGACGCACCTGCGACTCAATTTGCTTCGACTGTGCAAGCCATGGTCACACAGACTTCGATCGCGTTGACGCAAACCGCGCCGATACAGACACCGCTTTCTCCAACGCCGACAACTGTCCCGCCGACCGCTACGACAGTTCCTACGTCCACACCGGTTTCGTATTGCGACTGGGTCCAGTTCGTCCGAGATGTGAGTGTGCCCGACGGTTCGACCTTCGCACCCGGTGAAACGTTCACTAAAATCTGGCGCTTGAAGAACCGCGGCATCTGCACATGGACTCCAAATTATCAACTAGTCTTCGTGAGTGGTTCGCAGATGGGCGGGACAACTGCTGTACCTTTACCTGCTTATGTCGCTCCGGGCCAAACCATAGATGTATCCGTCACATTGACTGCGCCTTCCGCGCCCGGCCGTTACACAGGCTACTGGATGTTGCGCAATCCTTCTGGTGCGTTGTTTGGTTATGGTGCGAATGCCAATACAGCTTTCTATGTGGATATCACCGTCAAAGAGAATTTACCTCACGGCACAGTCACCGGCAACTTCTGCTATCCAAGCGAATTCAATCCGCCGTTGATCTTATACTTTGAAAAAGCTGATACCGGCGAAGTGATCCAGTTCTCGATCCCCGAGAATACGCCAACCTTCAGTGTACTGCTGCCAAACGGAACGTATTATGCTTACGCATGGGCGCCGGGCTACAACCTGGAAGGTGCTTACATCAACCCGGATCGAACGATGAGGACTCTCGTCGTCCGCGGTGGACAAACCACTACAGGCATCGCGGTCTGTGATTGGGGAGCCAATCATCACAGCCGAGGGCAATAATAAAAATAGGCGACCAAATGGTCGCCTATTTTTATTTCATCATCTTCGCCGCTCGTCTTCCGATCTCCACCGCGAAATTTGTGCCGCGATCCCACGGATAGACTTGACTCATCGAAGCGAAATACAATCCCTCAATCGGAGTTTGAATCGCGGGAATATTTTTGGAGTGATTCACCAACGGCACAGGCTGGGCGTAATTGGTCTTG
>DATKNJ010000141.1:0-8130 GCA_035541395.1 Anaerolineales bacterium | reverse complement strand
GCATCGCATAATCCCAGTGAAGGAATAATTGGCGCGCCGCATGCCAAAAAGAAGGCGTCTTCGCCCATGGCCTCACGCAGTACCTTCAGGCCGTTTCGATAAGCGGCTTCACGCGGCAGCTCTTGATAGCGTTTCCCCGGCAGTGCGCCTGCGTATAAAAAGTCCAGTTTGAGATAATCGAATCCCCAAGCGCGCACTTGCTTCATCAACGCGGCCAGCCATTCCAGCGCGGCGGGATGAGTCGTATCCAGCGCGTACAATTGCTGACCCCAATTGAATCCTGCCGAAACAAATTTTCCGCGTTGATCTTTCAAAAACCAATCGCGATGTTTGCGAAACAACTGCGACGACTCCGAGGCGATCAACGGCGCGAGCCACAATCCCGCTTTGCGCCCAGTGGATTTGATCTTTTCGGCCAGCGCGCGCATACCCGATGGAAACTTGGCGTTGGCCTGCCAATCGCCAATCCCAATCTGCCAGCCATCGTCCACTTGCAGCACATCGAACGGAAGATCGCCGAGTCCATCTATAGCCTTGTGCAGCAGCGGTTCGTCGATTGAAGTGTACAGGCTATACCACGAGCACCAAATGCGCGGCGCAGGCTTCTTCTTGATCTGCCCAATTGCACTCGCGAGCAACTCGACATAATCCGCGAAAATGGATTCTTCTTCGCCGTACGCGACCAGCCACTCGACTGAGTCCGCCTCACTCCGGCCCTCCAGGTTGTTTCCGTTTAAACGGACGTGTGTATCCGTCCTAAGTGCGCCCAGCAATAGTACCTTGCCCTGCTCGAACTCAACCGCGCCCAACCACGATCCGTGAGGAAGAGTCTCATTCAAGTAAACCGGGTCGGTTTGAAGTGGATGTAAAATCTTTGGCTTTTGAATCGGGAGCGGAGTCAAATCTGTCCACGCGGCTAGGGACCAGGATTGCCATCCATGGTGGAAATAGCCTTTGGGAGGCCGCGGCAATTTCAGGGTCACGCGTGAACCGCTAAGTCGTACATCGTCACGTGTCTCGCGGATTTCGTCCGCGGAAATATTGAGAGTCAAGTCGTCGAGTTCGATGATTTTTTCCATGTCCCGATTATGCTCGCGGCGAATCAATTTGGCAAGCGTTGACCCGCTTTACCTTCTGTGGCATAATCGGCAAATCGAAAAGCGGAGATGGGAACGAGTACGTCGGCCAGAACTGCCAGCGAGTTTGGAAAGCGTGTGAGCCAAATCAGCAATGCCAACGGAAAATCCTCCCGGAGCTTCGAACTGAAACCCTGAATGGGGAGTAGGGGAGACGGAGTCAGGCTTCGTTATCAATTCTGCGGATATGGTTGTATCCGGTTGAGCGCCCGATTTTACGGGAAGCAGAGTGGTACCGCGCGAGCCTTGGCTCTCGTCTCTGATGTGAGACGAGAGTTTTGATTTAATTAGTGCGTTATTGCGAGATCCGAAGGGTCGAAGCAATCCCCTCGTAGCATGAGGCTGCTTCGTCGTTTCGCTCCTCGCAGTGACACCGATTTTTCGGAGGTTGAATGTTCAAAGCAGTTTCGTCCAAGCTGGATGTGACCTCGATGGAGGAAAACGTTCTGAAGTTCTGGAAGCAAAACCAGACCTTCAAGAAAACCACAGACCAGCGCGCAGGCCAGCCGGAATATGTATTTTACGAAGGCCCGCCGACCGCCAATGGCAGGCCCGGTGTGCATCATGTGTTGGCGCGCGCCTTCAAAGATATGTTCCCGCGCTACAAGATCATGCGCGGCTATCACGTCTCGCGCCGCGGCGGTTGGGATACGCACGGCCTGCCGGTCGAGATCGAAGTCGAAAAGCAATTGGGATTTAACAATAAGCAACAGATCGAAGAATACGGCATCGATAAATTCAACGAGCTATGCAAAAAGTCTGTCTTTACCTACATTCAGGACTGGGAAAAACTGACCGATCGCATCGCGTTCTGGGTCGATCTCGAAGACGCGTATGTGACCTACACCAACGACTACATCGAGTCGGTCTGGTGGATTCTGAAAAATTTCTGGGATAAAGACCTGCTGTTCAAAGGCTATAAAGTTGTGCCTTATTGCCCGCGTTGCGGCACGCCGCTCTCCGATCACGAAGTGCATTATCCCGATGCGATGCACGATACCGATGATCCCTCGGTCTTTGTCCGCATGCCGCTGGTGGATAAACCGGACACGTCGCTTCTCGTGTGGACGACGACGCCGTGGACTCTGCCCGGCAACGTGGCTGTGGCTGCACATCCTGATGTCGATTATGTCACTGTTGAACGAACGCTCAGCGATGGCAAAAAAGAAAAACTCATCCTGGCCAAATCATTAGTGGAAAAAGTCTTCAAGGATGAGGAAGTAAAAGTCGTTGATAACTTCAAAGGCAAGAAACTCAAAGGCGCGAAGTATCAACCGCTTTATACGTTTGTTCCTCCATCCAAGCCTGCTTATTTTGTCGTGCTGGCTGATTACGTCACGACCGAAGATGGCTCCGGTTTGGTGCATATCGCTCCGGCCTTTGGCGCGGAGGATATGGATGTTGGGAAGGCCAATGACTTGCCGGTCCTGATGACCGTTCTCCCGAACGGCACATTCATTCCCGAAGTCACACCGTGGCGCGGGACGAATATCAAGAAAGCTGATCCGTTGATCATTCAGGACTTGGATGCGCGCGGCTTGTTATTCCGCTCCGAAATCTATACTCACGTGTATCCCTTCTGCTGGCGCTGCAAAACGCCGCTGATGTATTACGCGCGCGACTCGTGGTACATCCGCACCAGCGCGCACCGCGATGAACTCAAGAAATTAAATGACACGATCAACTGGGTTCCTGAGCACGTGAAGGAAGGTCGCTTTGGGAACTGGCTGGCAAACAACATCGACTGGTCGCTTTCGCGCGAACGCTATTGGGGCACGCCGCTCCCAGTTTGGGAATGTGTGGAATGCAAGCATCGCGAATGTGTCGGCTCGGTGAAGGAGCTCTCCGAAAAAGCCAGCCGCGATCTGAGCGAACTCGATTTGCATCGTCCGCACGTGGATAACATCAATTGGGCTTGCCCGGATTGCGGCGGCAAGATGCAGCGTGTACCAGACTTGATCGATGTGTGGTTCGACTCTGGATCCATGCCGGTAGCGCAGTGGCACTATCCGTTTGAGAATCAGGAAAAGTTCAAACAACAATTTCCCGCCGATTACATTTGCGAAGCCGTCGATCAAACGCGCGGCTGGTTCTATTCGTTGCACGCCATCAGCACGTTGCTTTTCGATACGCCTTCGTTCAAGAATGTGATCTGCCTCGGCTTAATCCTCGATGGTGAGGGGCAGAAGATGTCCAAGAGTAAGGGTAATATCATCGTGCCGTGGGATGTGTTGGACGTTCACGGCGCGGATGCCTTCCGTTGGTATCTCTACACGGCCACGCCGCCGGGACAGGAACGCCGCTTCTCGACCGATTTAGTTGGCGATGTGATCCGCAGCTTTACACTTACGCTGTGGAATGTCTACTCGTTCTTCGTGACGTATGCCAATCTCGACAAGCCTAATGTGATGACCATTCCCGCCGCGACCAACGAACTGGATCGCTGGTTGCTCTCTGAGTTGAATGTGTTGGTGCGCGATGTAACCGAAGCTTACGAACATTATGATGTGCCCGGCGCGACGCGGCCCGTCGAAGCGTTTGTTGAAAAACTTTCCACTTGGTATGTGCGTCGCTCGCGCCGCCGCTTCTGGAAGAACGATTCAGATTCGGATAAGCAATCGGCTTACTCGACTCTTTACACCGCGCTTGTCACCGTTGCGAAATTGCTCGCACCAGCCATGCCGTTCCTGGCCGAAGAGTTGTATCAGAATCTTGTTCGTTCGCTGGACGAGACCGCACCCGAGTCGGTGCATTTGGCTGAATGGCCGCAAGTGATGCCCGAGTTCATCGACGAGTCTCTCAACCGCGATATGAGCGTGACCATGCGACTCGTTTCGCTCGGTCATGCCGCGCGGCAGAAAGCAAATCGCAAAGTCCGCCAGCCGTTGGCGGAAGCCGCGTTCTCGGTCAGTAATCCTGTGGAGCGCAAGGCGCTTGAGATGTATGCAGAGATCGTGGAAGATGAGTTGAATGTCAAGCGCGTGCGTTTGCTGGATGCCAGCACCGAAGCGCTTTCGCATACTGTCAAGCCATTGCCGAAACAACTCGGGCAGAAATATGGCAACAAGTTCCCTGTCATTCAAAAAGCGATTCTGGCCATGGACTCTGAAACCGCGGCGCATACGTTGTTGAGTGGTCAGCCGTTAAAAGTCCAAGCTGGTGGCGAGACCTTCGACGTTCTTCCAGAAGAAGTCGAAGTCAAGGCCAATGCGAAGGAAGGCTTCGCGGTTGCTGAAGAAGGCGCGTATGTTGTAGCGCTCGTTACGGACTTGACACCCGAACTGGTCCAGGAAGGCTTGGCGCGCGAATTCGTGCGGCGCGTGCAAGACCTGCGCAAGAGCGCCGACTTGGATGTGGCCGATCGCATCGAGTTGTTTGTCGTGGCTTCAGCAGGCTTGAAGTCCGCGGTGGAGACGCACCAGGATTACGTCACCGCTGAAACGCTGACAACCAAATTGACGTTCGGTGAGCCGCCATCGAGTGCATCCATCGTCGAAGACAAGTTCGACGGCGAGACGCTCAAAGTTGGTTTGACCAAATCGTAAATGCAAAGGCGCATCGCAAGGTGCGCCTTTTTTGGAGACTTATGTTTTTGTATCAAGCAAAAGATGTGACCGATGAGTTGGTGGATTCTTTCCAGCGACTCGTGCCGCAGTTGACGAATAACAACCCGCCTCCCACGCGGGACGATTTGTTGGCGCTCGTCCAATCGGAATGTTCCACGCTGCTGATGGCGCGCCATCCCGACGAGCGCGGTGAGATTGTCGGCGCGCTCTGTTTGACAGTCTATCGCGTGCCGACTGGAATTCGCGCCATCATCGAAGATGTGATCGTAGACGAATCCGTGCGCGGACGGGGAATCGGCGAAGCATTGGTTCGTCGCGGATTAGAGATCGCGCGCGAAAAAGGCGCGAGCGGTGTGGCGCTTACATCGAATCCAAAACGTGAAGCCGCCAATCGTTTGTATCAACGCATGGGTTTTACAAAACGCGAAACCAACGCGTATATGTATAAGTTCTAAAAGAAGAGGTCACCATAGCGGTGACCTCTTCTTTATTTTACACACTCTAAATAATTTTCTGTTGCATTTCCCAAATCCGAATACACGCCGCGATATTTTTCCGGCAACAGCGCCGCGACTTTGTACATCATCTCATCGGTGATCTGTTGACGCAGTTCACCGTTTACGCGTTGACTGCGCGTATTGATCTTGAACGGCTTACCGACGCGCATAAAGAAATCTGTGCGTTTGAGTCGTTTTAGATTCTCGAGAAAATTCTCACCGCCCCAATTGGCCATGGGGAGTAAAGTCGCGTCGCCATGTAACGCCAATGTGACGATGCCCGGCTGCGCCTTGATCATCGCTCCGGTTTTATTACGCGTGCCTTCGGGAGCAATTCCCAAAATGTAACCTTGTTCGAGCGCGTTCAAGGATTCGCGCATGGCAACCATATCCGCTTCGCCGCGGCGGATGGGGATAATGTTCCACAAGTTGAATACCCAATGCAAAAACCAACCATCCCAGGTTTCGATTTTGGCAATGCCGGTTATGGGACGCGGTAAAAGTTCCGTAAAGATAATTGGCACTTCCACTGAACCCGTGTGGTTGGAATATAAGATCAATGGACCTTTGGACGGAACCTTGTGGAGATCTGATTTATCAATACTGCACATCACTTCGAGCCCGAAGCGCGTGATATAGCCCACGAGCAAGCCTGACCATTTCATAACTGGCTTGCCTCTGTCGTAATAAAGTCCAGGGCTTGCGGGATCACTTCGGCGGACAATTCCTGCCCTTCGCGGCAAAGAGTCTCACCATCGCAATGCGCCGGAAGAGTCCCTTTCACGGCTTTGACCTTGATCTTGTTGGTACGTTCCATCTGGATTTCCGGCTGGCCTTGTTGAGTCCCTTTCAGGAAGTATGGGACCAATCCAAAGATGCGCATTCGCCCGGCTTCAGATGCAATGCACAGGTCGAAATGACCATCGGATGGATTTCCCTCCGGAGCCATGTAAAATCCGCCGCCCATGCGCCTGCCGTTCATGATCGAAACCATCAAAGACGGCTGGGTAAATTTTCTTTCGTTGAATTCAATCTCTACGGTTGGAGCCTTGTAGTATAAAAACACTGTTTGCAGGACCGCGATGAGATAAGCCAACAAACCACGCGCCCAACGCACTTCGATGGCGACAAAGCCGACCGCTGCATCAAAACCGATTCCCACGCCGTTGACGAAATATCGTCCCTCTGGATATTCCCCGCCGCGCACGATACCGACATCGATTCTTCTCCGACGATTTTCAGCAAGGACTTTTATCGCTTCTGCCAATTCTTCTGGCAGGCCCATGCTGTGAGCCATATCGTTGCCTGTGCCAACTGGCAGGATGCTCATGGCGGTATGATTGAATCCCGAGGCGCGCGCTCGCATCAAACCGTTGACTGCTTCGTTGGCTGTGCCATCGCCACTGGCGGTGACGATCACGTCGAACCTTTCGCGGGCCGCGCGTTCAGCCAACTCGGCTGCGTGCCAGGGCCGCTCGGTGCATACCAATTCAAAGTCCAGGTGATGAGCGCGTAAAAGAGATTCGATCTGCGGGATCATTTTCCCAGCGTAACCGCGTCCCGAGGTCGGGTTGACGATAATGAGATATTTCAAGGTTGGCTCCCAAAATAGAATGGGAGCAGTTTATCATGTTTTCTTGGTTTTCCCGCTTCTTGGCTTCAGCGTGGGTTCATGCGCGGCGTTCGACGATACTCGGTGTGCTTGCCCGTGAAGGCTTGGTTCAACATATCAGCCAATTCGTCTGTGGCAAAAGCGGCTTGATTGTTCAAAACAATTTTAAGGTTGCTAAGACGTTCGACCAGTTTAAGCATTTGTTGACGAGTACGATTAATTTCTTCGCGGGTATGTTGATCGCCCAAACTTTCAGCGGTGTGGCCCGCCTCGTCCATTGCCTGCATGGCATTGCGAATGCACTCGATCACCAGGTCCCAGTCTGTCATACGCGCTCCTTTCTGGAACCAATCGGGTTCATTTATACAATAGCACGCTACGGTTTGTATTTCAAGTAGTCTTCGGGTGTATCTAAATCTTCGATGACACTTGATGTGGTCACGTTGATATATCGAATCTGTTCAGCGTGTGCATTCAGAAAATCGCGCGGCGTTTGCGACGCGTCTAGCTTCAAAAAATCATTCCAAAGCGAGCGTGCGATTAACCATGGATGTCCGCGCCGCATCTGATAGCTTGGCACAACAAGTGATGCGCGGCTCTTGAGAAATTCATCGCAGACGAGCCTTACGCTTCTCTCCTCGACTTGAGGTTGGTCGCCGAGACAAATCAACGCGGCTTCCGCCTCGGCTCTCATCTCCTGAATCCCGCACTGGATGGAGCTCAGCATTTCTCCTGATTCATAACCTGCATTGAACACTGTGCGAATCCGATTCACTCCCATTATTTCAGTTTCTACTTTTTCGCGTTCTCCACCGGTCACAACGATAATGTCTTCTATCCCTGCCGCGCGAATAACATCGATTACATGTTTCAGCACCGTTGTTTTGCCCCACGGCATTAACATCTTTGGCTGGCCCATGCGCTTGGATTGTCCCGCCGCGAGTACGATGGCCGCTATCATTCCAACTCTTCTTTCAAGCGTGGATAATCTTCTGGCTTGTCTACATCGAGCAGTAGCGCGTCGTCGTGCCAGGGCAGATAATCTACGCGGTGCTTTGAGAAGATGCCGCGTCCGCCTACATCGCCTTGAAGTTGGAGTAAATCAGCGAACGTCTCGCGATCAAACAAGATGGGATTGGCACGTTGGTCAATCACCATCGGTGCCAGGATCGGTTGAAGTTCCGCGGCGTGATTTTCAACCAGTGCGCGGATCACGGCAGTTGTTACTTGTGGCTGATCGGCGAGCAGAAAAATAGCAGAACCAACATGCTGGGGGAGGGGAAATTCCAACCCTGTGATTCCCGCGCGAATCGATGAGG
>DATKNJ010000140.1:0-7155 GCA_035541395.1 Anaerolineales bacterium | reverse complement strand
TGAGACTGGCGGTGCGATTAACCCGGATGGTTTAAAACAAATCGAGGCGTCGATTCCCGATTCGGTAGAAAATGTCAAACGCAAGAAATATGCGGAAGCCGAAGCCGCGGGCGAGATCGTCAAATTTGATGCGGCTGAACCATACATCAAGCACCTTACACGTGATAAATTGATCGATTTGCAACCGATTAAAGACGCAGGCCTGACTGTGATGGTCGACTCGATGTGGGGCAACGGCGCAGGCTGGTTCGAAGGATTACTCAAAGGTGGCAAAACTAAAGTAATCGAGATTCATAATGTGCGCAATCCATCGTTCCCGGAAATGAAACGCCCCGAGCCGATTCCGCCGAATATTGATGTGGGATTGAAAGCCACGGTCGATAACAAAGCCAACGTGTTGCTCATCACTGATGGTGATGCTGACCGCTGCGGCATCGGCGATGAAAACGGCGAGTTCATCAATCAGTTGCGCGTATACGCTTTGCTGGCTTATTACCTGTTGGAAATCCGCGGCTTGCGCGGCGACATCGTTAAGACACTTTCGACAACTACCATGCTCAATAAGCTCGGCGAAATTTATAACGTGCCTGTGCATGAAACTGGCGTTGGATTCAAATACGTCGCGCCGAAAATGACTGAGACGAACGCGTTGATCGGCGGCGAGGAAAGCGGCGGCTACGCCTTCCGCGGCAACGTGCCGGAGCGCGATGGAATTTTGGCTGGCTTATACATTCTCGATATGATGGTCAAGACTGGCAAGAAACCTACTGAACTGCTCAAAATTCTTTTTGAAAAAGTCGGCGGTGAATATTATTACGACCGCGTTGACAAACCTTTCAGCGGCGACCGCGCGACGCGCGAGAAAATGATCCTGGATGCCAAGCCTGCCACCATCGGCGGTTTGAAAGTGAAAGAACTTGTCACAGTCGACGGCTTCCAATTCAAACTCGAAGACGGAGGCTGGATGCTGATCCGTTTTAGCGGCACGGAGCCGATTATGCGCGTTTATTGCGAAACGCGTCACGGCGATAAAGTGCAGGCCATTTTGCAAGACGGCCTAAAGGTTGCGGGGTTAAAATAAGTGTCTGGCGTTTCCGTGCCAGGTGTCATTTTATGATACCTGGCACATAAACCGCGACACATGCAACTGACCGACACCCATTGCCATTTGGATTTCAATAAATTCGATGAAGACCGCGCGGCGGTGATTCAACGCGCCATCGACGCGGGCCTGACTCGAATTTTGATTCCCTCGCTCACACTCGACTCGAGCCTGGCTGCCGTTAAATTGGCTGAGTCTCATCCCATGCTGTTCGCGGGCGTCGGTGTCCATCCCACCGATGCAAAGACCTGGAACGATGAAACGAGAAAAGAGTTAAAAAGAATTATTTTCTCAAGCAGTGTCACTCTGAGCGAAGCGAAGAGTCTCACCAACAATGAAGGAGATTCTTCGCTCCATGTAAAACCGGTCGCTCAGAATGACGTCAACAAAAAGATCGTCGCCATCGGTGAAATCGGACTCGATTATTACTGGGATGCCGCGCCGCCCGATCTGCAAAAGTCCATTTTGAAAGAACAGCTTGAGCTGGCAGAAGAATGTTTGCTGCCCGTCATTATTCATCTGCGCGAGAAAGACGATGCCGAACAAGGCGCGGGTGCGTCAGACTTGATGGAAATCCTGGAGGCATGGGCCAGCAAGCTGAGGCGTGGAAAGAGTCCGCTGGCAGAACGGCCGGGTGTGTTGCATTCGTTCGCGGGATCACACCAAACTGCAGAACAAGCCATCGCTCTCAATTTTTATATCGGCGTAACTGGACCTGTCACATTCAAAAACGCAGTACGGAAACGGGAAGTCATCGCGTCCCTGCCCTTGGATCATCTGCTGATCGAAACAGACGCGCCTTTCCTGGCTCCGGTGCCCCACCGCGGAAAACGAAACGAACCTGCCTTTGTAGGTCACATTGCTGATAAAATAGCAGAAATCCAATCCAAACGCCCCGAGGAGGTCGCCGCCGTCACGAGTGCTAACGCGGCGCGGCTCTTCGCCTGGGGAGATTAATTTGAGCTCGGTATCATTTCTCACACCCGTCCAAGAACAAATCCGATTTGTTGAAGAGCGCATGCGCGCCCAGGCTGATGAAAGTCACGCCGATTTGCGCGCCGCGCTCGATCATTTGCTTTCCTCCGGCGGCAAACGCGTCCGCCCTACCCTTGGCCTGTTGGTCGGCAACATACTAGGCGGCAACGAGGATCGACTCATTACGCTCGGCGCGGCCGTGGAATTGCTTCACACTGCCACACTTGTTCATGACGATCTAATCGACGGTTCGTTACTCCGCCGCGGCATGCCCACGTTAAACGCGCGTTGGTCGCCGCCCGCCACTGTGCTGACCGGCGACTTCTTGTTTGCGCGCGCCGCTAAGCTGGCCGCCGAAGTGGAGAACTTGCCACTGATGAAATTGTTCGCGGAAACGCTGGCCACCATCGTCAACGGCGAACTGACGCAAATGTTTGCCAGCCGCGGCGTGATCAGCCGCGAAAACTATTGCAAGCGCATTTACGCCAAAACCGCTTCTCTGTTCGAGATGACTTCCCGCGCCGCGGCGATGGTCAGCACAACCGATGAAAACACCATCGAATCCATGCGCGACTTCGGATACCAAATCGGAATGGCATTCCAAATCGTGGATGACATTCTGGATTTCACTGGCGAAGAAGCTTCTGTGGGCAAACCGCTCGGCTCGGACCTGTTGAACGGTCTCGTGACTCTGCCAGCCATTTTCTACGCCGAAGCGCATCCGAACGACGCGGACATTTTGTCTCTGCCACAAGGCGGCTGGAGCGTTGCCGAAAACATGGCGCGCCTGATCGAGAACATCCGCAAGAGCGACGCGCCACAACGGTCCATGGAAGAAGCTGCGCAATATGTAGACCGCGCGTTGACGCGGCTGGAACCTCTGCCAGCCAGCACCGAACGCGAAGCATTGGAAAACTTAGCCAAGTACATTGTAGACAGAAGAATATAAGCAAGTTAGCCATATTGGCTACGCGCACTCGCTTGACGTTGAGATTCTCCCGTGCTACAATGTACACACGGGATTTTCTTACACGAAAAACCCGAATCTCATCAACCTTAGCGGTTGCCGTGAACAATCCCCGTAATCCTTTTCGAATCAACGTCGGCTTCATCGTAAACGAAGAAGTCGGCTATAACCACGATTTCCCCTTCGAGTATGAGCAAGTTCAGCTCGGGGATGATCTGGTGTTGCGCAACTTTAGCGGCATGGTCAACATCGGGCGCACGCCGCAAGGCTTGATCGTGCAGGGAAACTTCCAAGGCATGACCAGCCTAGAATGTGTGCGCTGCCTCACCGATTTTGATTTTCCTCTTCGCTGGCAATTGACCGAATTGTACGCGTTCAACAAAAAGTCCGTGACCGAATCGGGGCTATTCGTCCCCGAAGATGCCCAACTCGATCTCCAATCCATTTTGCGCGAATACGCGCTGCTCGAAATCCCCATCAAACCCATTTGCAAGCCGGACTGCAAAGGTCTCTGTCCGGTCTGCGGTGAAAACCTCAACGAAAGAGATTGCGGCCATCGCCCGCAACAAGACGACTCTCCGTTCGCAGTATTAAAAAATTTACTCTAACGTACAAAGGACGGTAGTGTGGCCCACAAACGACAGCAAGCACTCGATCTCCTCATGGAAAAAGCGAGCGTTCAAGGCTATCTGACCACTGACGATTTGATGGAAGCCATTCCAGATGGCGACACCGAACGACTACGCGTGATCCTGACCGCGCTCCGCCGCCGCGGCGTGGAAGTGTTGGACGAAGAAATCGCGTCCGACTCCGCCGAAGCTGACTCCTCCCCATTCGAGTTGGATCTCGTTCCGGGCGAAGGTCTCGCCAGCGACGACACAACCGGCCTGTATCTGAAAGAAATGTCGCGCGTGCCGCTGCTTTCCGTTGAAGAAGAAATAGACATCGCTATCCGCATCGAGAAAGGCCGCGCCGCCAAAAAGAAATTCATGCGCTTAAGCGGACGAAGCGCGGCTGCTACGCGTCGCAAACTCGATCTGATCATCCAGGATGGAATCTTGGCGCGCGAACATTTAATCAAAGCCAATACGCGACTGGTTGTCAGCGTGGCCAAACGCTATATGGGACACGGCGTTCCGTTTCTCGATTTGATCCAGGAAGGCAATCTCGGTTTGATGAAAGCTGTTGAGAAATACGATTATCACCGAGGATTCCGCTTTTCAACGTATGCTACGTGGTGGATTCGGCAAACCATCACGCGCGCCCTCGCCGACCAAGCGCGGACTATTCGTGTGCCAGTACACATGATCGACCGCATTCGCCAGCTCTACAAAGCCACGCGCGACCTCGAACAAAAATTGGGGCGGCAACCCACTATCGAAGAATTGGCCGCGGATACGAAACTCGGTGTTCGCAAAGTGCAATGGATTCTCAAAGTCTCATGGCTGCCGCTTTCGTTGGAATCGCCAGTTGGTGACGATGAAGAGTCAGAGTTAGGCCATTTCATCGAAGACGAGTTCAGCCCAACGCCGTTACAGAGCGCGTACCAATCCATGCTGAAAGATAAACTCGAAGAGGTGCTCACGTCGCTTTCGCCGCGCGAGGCGCGTATCCTGCGGCTGCGTTTTGGACTCGACGATGGCAACTCGTACACGTTGGAGGAAGTCGGCCAAAAGTTCGGGCTGACACGTGAGCGCATCCGCCAAATCGAGGGACGCGCGCTGCGACGCTTGCGTCATCCGCGGCGGGCGACGCAATTGAAAGATTATCTGTAACAAAATTTCGCCCATTGACAAACCTTAGTCTGCAACCTAAAATATCTGCCAATGAACACTTGTTTTCCCCTCCTCGCCCGCTCGATGATGGATATGTATATGTTGATGTCTCGCCGCGACTGGGCAGTGACGGAGGGTGCGCGTTAGCGCAAGAGGTTCTGAATCCTGAGGCTGTCCAGTCACGCGGACAGCCTTTTTGTTTGAAAACGCTCAACCACGAAGAACACAAAGGGCACGAAGTTGTTTCTCTTTGAACCCTTGGTGAATCTTCGTGTCCTTTGTGGTGAAAAAGATTATGGAGACACGAATGCCTGAAAATATTTTGATCGCGATTGCCTGGCCGTATGCCAATGCTGAAATCCACGTAGGAAATATCACCGGCTCGCACCTGCCTGGTGACATCGTCGCGCGCTACCATCGTTTGAAAGGCGACAACGTGTTGATGGTCAGCGGCACGGATTCGCATGGCACGCCCGTCACCATCCGCGCGGATCAGGAAGGCAAACCGGTTGAAGAAGTTTACAAGCGCTTCCACGATTCCTTCCTCGAGGTTTTCAAAGGTTACGGCATCACGTACGATCTATTTACCACCACACACACCGAGAATCATTTCAAAGTTTCGCAGGATATGTTCCTGGCATTACAACAAAACGGATTCATGTTCACACAGAAATCCATGCAGTGGTTCTCGCCCTCGACCAATAAATTTTTACCGGATCGCTACGTAGAAGGAACGTGTTATATCTGCGGCTACGAAGGCGCGCGCTCCGATCAATGCGATAACTGCGGCAATGTGCTCGAGCCAGAGAAGTTAATCAACCCGCGCTCGAAGACCGGCGGCGCGCTCGAACTGCGCGAGACCGAGCATTTCTATCTCGATCTCTCCAAGCTCGAACCGGATGTCAAAAAGTTTTTACAGGAACGCATCCCGCACATGCGCGATACAGTGATCGGCGAATCGCTTCGCAAAATCGAATCCGAAGGTTTGAAACCGCGCGCCATTACGCGCGATCTCGATTGGGGCATCCCCGTTCCAGTCGCGGGTTGGACCGAAGCGGGCAAACGCATCTACGTTTGGTTCGAGGCCGTCATCGGCTACCTTTCCGCGCCGATTGAATGGAGCCAACTAGCAGGTCAGAAAGAGGCATGGCGCGAGTGGTGGGTCAATCCCAAAGCGAAGCAATTCCACTTCATCGGCAAGGATAACATCTTCTTTCACACGTCGCTGTGGCCCGCACAACTGATGGGCGCGGGCAGCCAGTTCATGCAACTCTTTGCAAACGATGAACAACCGCTCACGCTGCCGTATGATGTGCCCGCCAATCAGTTCATGAATCTCGAAGGAAAAAAGATCAGCGGTTCGCGCAACTGGGCCGTGTGGGGACTCGACGCGCTGACGCGTTACGATCCCGATGCGTTGCGTTATTATCTGACGGTCAATATGCCCGAGAACAAAGACAGCGATTGGGATTGGGCTGAATTCGTGGCGCGCAACAACAACGAATTGGTGGCCACGTGGGGCAACTTGGCGAATCGTGTGCTGTCGTTTTGTTATAAGAATTGGGATGGGCACGCGCCGAATGTGGATATGAAATCGCTGCGCCCCGCGGACCTGGAACTGCTGGCCGCTATCGAAAACGGATTCAACACTGTGGGTGCGGAACTCGAAGCCGTGCGCTTGCGCTCGGCCTTGAGCGAAGCAATGAAACTCGCCACCGCAGTGAATCAATATCTCGACGTCAACGCGCCGTGGTCGGCCATCAAAACGGACAAGGCTTCCGCCGCGCTGACCATCTTCACCGCGCTCAAAGCGATTGACTCGCTCAAGGTGATCTTCTCGCCGTTCCTGCCGTTCACATCAGAGAAACTGCATGGCTTCTTCGGCCATGAGACTCCCCTCTTCGGCGAGCAATACACCGAAGACGTGAGCGACTCACTCGGCACGCACAAAGTTCTGCGTTACCGCGGCATGGACGGTTTGCAATGGAAGCCCAGCGATTTGAAGCCAGACGCAAGGCTGAATCAGCCGGGTCCGTTGTTTAAGAAGCTGGACGAGAGTGTGGTGGAAGAGGAACGAGCAAGATTGGGAAAGTAGAATGAAACTCGGATGTCGAAATGACATCCGAGTTCTTTCTTGTGGTATCGCAGAGGAAAGCGTGAAGTCGGTAATTAGCGTTGGGGATAATTGTTCATTCTTAAGACGCTCCTATTTGCTTATAACCTCTTTCAAATTATGTTTATTAGCGTAGTCAACTGCTTCTATTCGACTAGTTAATCCCAATTTTGATAAATTACTCTTCACATAATTTCGCACTGTGCCTTCTCCCAAGAATAAA
>DATKNJ010000139.1:0-6695 GCA_035541395.1 Anaerolineales bacterium | reverse complement strand
TGATGGAAAAGGTTGGCATGCAACGCGAAGACGTTTTGCGGAAATATATGCTGCATCCCAACATCAGCGACGTGCCGCGCGATTGTTATATTTATGCCATCGTAAAATGAAATTTGATTCAGAGAAGTGAAATGGGCGGGGTTTCCCCGCCCATTTCTACGAAAACCGACGTTGGGACAAATCGTCGCTTATTTCAAATATCAATCCACCAAAGAGATAAACGAATTGGTTTCTTCGGGTGTCATTACCAAACTCTGGCAACGCAATTATTGCGAACACATCATCCGCGACGCGGACGATTGGAATCGCACCCACAAATACATCGAATCCAACCTATCCATGTGGGCGGAGGATGACGAAAATCCTATTCGAAGAGAATAATCAAACCTTCTCTTGCTTGCTTTATAATTCGGGGGCGTTTTTATAAATCACCATGTCTCTTATCACTGTTTCCTCGCTCTCCAAATCCTTCGGCGCAGAGGACCTCTTCGCGGGCGTTTCCTTTTCCGTGGCCAAAGGCGCGCGCTTGGCGCTCGTTGGGCCGAACGGCATCGGCAAGACGACTCTCCTGCACATCCTCGTCGGACTCGAAGAACCGTCCGCGGGAATGGTCACGCGCGCCAAGAATCTGCGCATGGGCTATCTCTCGCAGGAAGCGGACTTTCAACTCGAAGGTACGTTGTGGGATGTGTGCCTGGCGGAATTCAAAGACTTGATCCGCCAACAAGGTGAGTTGGAAAAACTCGAAAGCGAAATGTCCGATCCCTCGAAACGAGAGTACTCCGACGAGTATCTGCGACAGGCTTTGGATCGGTATGGCGCGTTACAGCATGAGTTCGAACGACGCGGCGGTTACGTTTATCAAATCCAAATCAAACAGGTCCTGACCGGCCTCGGCTTCGATCCCTCTGACTTCAATATGTCGCTCGATCATTTATCCGGCGGGCAGCGCACGCGCGCGCATCTGGCGCGGCTGCTGTTGTCGAATCCGGATTTGTTGTTGCTCGATGAGCCAACCAATCATCTCGACATCGCCGCGGTGGAATGGCTCGAAGGTTATCTCTCGCAATGGGATGGCGCGGCAGTGATCGTCTCGCATGACCGTTACTTTCTCGATCATTCCTGCAACGCGCTGCTCGAAATGGCGATCAACGGTTCGGAGTTTTATCGCGGCAATTACAGTTTGTATTTGCGCGAGCGCGAGAATCGCTGGAGCCATCGCGTGGATGTGTTTGAATCCGAGCGCGAGAAGTTGATGCGCGATGTGGAATACATCAAGAAAAATATTTCAGGGCAGAACACGCAGCAAGCCAAAGGCAAGTTGCGGCGCTTGACGCGCATTGTGCAAGCGATTGAACAAGTGGGTATGGACGCGGTGGTCAGCACGAATTGGTCGCAGTTGGATGTGGAGACGACGACCAGCCCGTTCAGTGTGGAGGAAGCGGAGAAGCGCGTGCGCGGTTTGCGGCCGCCTCAACGCGTCACACCGGACCTTGGCCTGCATCTGCGTTCTACGAGTCGCTCTGGCGATTTGGTGATTCGCGCGCGCGACCTCGAAGTGGGTTATCCCGGTAAATTATTGTTCCGCGCGCCGGATATCGAATTGCGCCGCACCGATTGTGCGGCCTTGATCGGCCCGAACGGCGCGGGCAAATCCACGTTTCTCAAAACAATTCTCGGTCAGCTTGAACCGCTGAGCGGTGAAGTGATTCTGGGCGCGAGTCTGCACATCGGATATTTCGCGCAAGCCCATGAAGGACTCGATCCTGAGAAAACTGTGTTGGATGAAATCCTGGCGGCTTCACCGGGCATGTTGCCGTATCAGGGACGCGATTATCTCGGCCAGTATCTTTTCTCCGGCGATGATGTGTTCAAACACGTATCCATGCTTTCGGGTGGCGAGCGCGGACGCTTGGCATTGGCCAAGCTCGCCTTGAGTGACACGAATTTGTTGTTGCTCGATGAGCCGACTAACCATTTGGACATTCCTTCGCAGGAAGTGTTGCAGTCTGTATTGGACGCGTACAAGGGGACGATCTTGCTCGTCACGCATGACCGTTATCTGGTGGACGCGCTCGCTACGCAGATTTGGGAAGTCAACCCGGACGAGTCGCAGATGGTCGTGTTCAGCGGTACGTATTCGCAAATGAAGGATGAACGTGAAAAGCAGGCGGCGCGTATTGCAGTGACAGAAAATGCATCTGTGCAACGTGGTAAGGGCGGACGGCCATCCGCTCCTGCAAAAGAACGCGCATCTTCCTCTAAAGATGAGAGACGTAAGATCGCGCAAATGCAGGAATTGGAAAATGTGATCGCCGCGCTTGAATCGGAACTGGCGACCTTATCCGCTGCGTTGGAGAATCCTCCCGCTGACGCGGCCGCGGTGGCGCGGCTCGGTCAGGAATACGCGCGCGTCCAAAAAGAGATGGATGAGAAGCTGGGCGAGTGGGAAAAGATGCAGGGCTAAAGAGGTGCTATACTGGATTTGGTTCTAAAAGGAGGCATGTTATGTCTTGGAAGAACCAATTGCGAAGTGATCCTCTGCCGTGGCTCTTGGAGTCGGAAAATCCCGGCGTTCGTTATCTCGCGTTGCGCGATCTGCTCGATCTCCCACCTGATGACTCAAAACTAAAGTCTGCGCGCAAGTTTGCATATAAAGAGGGGCCAATTGCGGCGATCTTGTCCAATATGGAAAAAGAAGGTTATTGGGTCAGACCCGGACCGGGATATAACCCAAAGTATCGTTCCACAGTTTGGTCGATTATTTTGTTCGCGCAACTCGGCGCATCTGCTCAAGATGATAAACGAGTCGCTCAAGCTTGTCATTACCTATTGGATCACATGTGCGAAGGCGGTCAATTCACAACGGCCTCTTCCGGCGCGCCGTCTGGAACGATAGATTGTTTGCAAGGGAATCTGTGTTGGTCATTGATGGAATTGGGATGCGACGATCCGCGTTTAAAAACAGCTTATGAGTGGATGGCACGCACGGTCACGGGCGATGGAGTAGCTCCGTTGGATCGTAAAGATTCGCCGCTTCGTTATTATGCTTATAAATGCGGCCCGACTTTTGCTTGCGGCGTAAACAATCAATTGCCTTGTGCGTGGGGCGGAGTCAAAGTCATGCTGGCGTTCAGTCAATTGCCTGTCAAGCAACGGACACCGTTGATCAAGAAAGCGATTCAACAGGGTGTGGATTTTTTCTTCAGCATCGATCCTGTCACTGCAAAATATCCAACGCGGAAAGGCGACCCGCCAAGCCGCGATTGGTGGAAGTTTGGATTCCCTGTGTTTTACATCACTGATTTGTTGCAACTTGCCGAAGCAATGGTCAATTTAGGATATGGCGGTGATAAGCGATTATATAGCACACTCGAACTGATCCGCGAGAAACAAAACGAACGCGGCCAGTGGTTGATGGAATATGATTACACCGGAAAAACCTGGATTGACTTCGGCGCGAAAAAACAACCGAATCAATGGGTTACGCTTCGGGCGTTGAAAGTACTAAAGGCAATTGAATACGCAGTGCACTAGCAACTAACAGTTAACAGAAATCAAAAGGCCAAGAGATTTTCTCGCGGCATTTTATCTTCTACAGTGAGTAGCTTTCGCCCGGTTTCAAAATCACTGCTTTAGTCTTGGTTTCTTTTTGCACGCGAGCAGCCCACGCGTTCGCATCTTGCTTGAGCAGATCCCAGGTGTTGTAATGGATCGGGATTACAGCTTTAGGTTGGAGGAATTTCACGGCGCGCAGCGCATCGTCCGGGCCCATAGTGAAGTTGTCGCCAATTGGGATCACAGCGAGGTCGAGCCCTTCTTCGCCGATCAATTGCATATCGCCGAATAGACCGGTGTCCTGCGCCATGTAGATTTTCTTGCCATCGTTGGTGGTGAGCAAAAATCCGCACGGATTGCCGCCGTTCGAACCATCCGGCAAAGCCGACCCGTGCAAGGCAAGAGTCAATTTTAGATAACCGAAGGGATGTTTATACCCGCCGCCGAGATGTTGGCCGTGCGCTTCGACTCCTTGCTTATCGCACCAGACTGCGATCTCGTTCACGCTGATGACGAGTGCTTTCGTCCGTTTGGCGATGGCGATCGCGTCACCCACGTGGTCGCCGTGTCCGTGGCTGATTAAGATATAGTCCGCCTCTACAGCTTCAGGGGAGAGAGAAGCGGCGGGGTTGCCTGTGAAGAATGGGTCAACGATCAATTTATATCCGCCGGTCTCCAATCCAAGAGTAGCATGTCCATACCAGGTTAATTTTGTGTTCGTAGGAATCTCCTTTAGTAGCGAAACAAGTATACTGCTGTTGGCAGATCGGCCAAAAGATCCTATAATCAGACATCCCTGTGTGAAAAAATTTTAAAGACTTGACGGAGTATTTATGAAATACGTTGATTTGAGTCATACGGTTTATGATGGATTGGTTACATACAAAGGATTGCCCGCGCCGATCATTTGTGATTATTTGAGTCGTGAGGCCTCGCGCGAGCGATACGCGCCCGGCACGGAATTTCAGATTGGTAAGGTTGAAATGGTTGCCAACACCGGTACATATGTGGATTGCCCGTTCCATCGTTATGCCGACGGCAAGGATTTATCTCAGGTTGGTGTGGAACGTTTTGTGGATCTCAACGCGATTGTCATTCGTGCGAGCTATCGAAATGGGCATGAAATCAATGTCGAATTTTTCAAAGGCAAAGAACTCAAAGATAAAGCGGTATTGGTTTACACAGGCTGGGATGAGTTTTGGGATACGGAGAAATATTTCGAGTTCCATCCGTTCCTGACCGAAGACGCGGCTGTTTATTTGCGAGATAGTGGAGTCAAATTGGTGGGCATCGACGCGGTCAACATCGACGATACGCGCGGCGGCGAGCGACCGGTTCATTCCACGTTGCTCAAAGCTGAAATTTTGATCGTTGAGCATTTGTGCAACCTGACGAATATCCCCGATGAGGGTTTCACGTTTAGTGCGGTACCGCCAAAATTCAAGGGTGTGGGAACCTTTCCGGTGCGGGCCTTTGCACGATTAAAAGCTGAAAGTTAGTATTACTCATTTCCCATATTGGCCGAGTCGGCGCTCAATTAGAATCGATCCCGGCAGAATATATAACAAACTGTATCGCATTCCGCGGATATTGCTTAACGAATGCCTTACAGTTTCATTTCTTGTCCCTTTGGGCTATGGAAAAACAAATCGGTCGGCTATAAAATGGGACTAGTGTTTCCAATGGAAGAGGTTCGTTTATGAAAAAACGTGGGTTCATCCTGCTTGCTTTTTACGTTGTGTTCATTCTCCTTTTCGTAGTGACGATGATCTTAAAGATCCCGTCTTTTTTGGCATTGCCGCTGTTTCTGGCTTGTCTGATCGCCATGCTGGTTTATGTGGTGGCACCATATATTCCGCCAGCTTGGGCCAGAAAAGTTCGTCAAACCGGCAAGCAGGCTAAGGCCATGGTGTTGCCCAATCATACATTGAATGGCAAAGGCAGTCCCGATGGCTCTGATCACTGGCTTGATTTATCTGTGCAGGTGAAGCCAGAAGATGAGGACGCGTTCGAAGCAAAGATGAAGTGCAAGCTATCTCAATCGGTCGCGCTGAAAGAGGGCAGCGAAATTTCTGTGTTTTATGACCCGACCAATAAAAAACGAGTCGTGATCGCAAGCTGAAGGAGCGAATCAAAAAGAGCGGCGTCGCCGCTTTTTTTATTTATCGTGAACATCGCGCATCGAAAGGATATCGTCAGTTGGTTCCAGATGTGTGTGGATGATGGTGTCGGGTAGTACCTTGCGGATGTCGCCTTCGAAATCTTCAGCAATGTGATGCGCGTCGTGGACAGTCCACGCGCCGGGCACGAGCACATGCACCGAAACGAATCGCCGCGCGGCTGATTGTCGTGTGCGTAACGCGTGAAAGTCCACGCCGCGGGCGCGATATTTGGCGATGACATCCTCTATCAGCTGCTGCTCGTTTTCGGGAAGGGAAGCATCCATCAGTCCGGAAACGGAGCGGCGCATGAGATGGAAGCCCGTCCATGTGATGTTCAATCCAACCAAAATGGCGATGACCGGATCGAGCACGTTCCAGTGAGTCACTGCGACGATTGCCATCCCCGCTACGATCCCGATCGATGTCCAAACGTCTGCCATGAGATGTTGCGCGTCCGCTTCAAGTGTGATCGAGTTCCGCTTTCGACCGGTCCGCAACAGGATTTGCGCCACAATCAAGTTGATCACTGTAGCGGACAAAGAAACGGTCAGGCCGACCCCAAGCTGCTCGGGCAGATGTGGATGGAGCAAACGCCCGGCTGCGCTGTAGATGATGCCGCCTGCCGCCAACAGAATGAGGATGCCCTCCGCGAAGCTAGCGAAATATTCTGCTTTGCTATGACCGTACGCGTGACTCTCATCTGGCGGCCACGCGGCGATGATTAACATGCCGAGCGCCATAACGGCTGCCACCAGATTGACTCCCGATTCAATGGCATCCGAAAGAAATCCCACCGAGTCTGTTAATAAGTAGGCCGTGGCCTTCAAGATGATCGTGATGACCGCAGCCGCGATCGATAGCCACGCGAAACGCGTCAACGATGCGCGGTCATTGAAAGTTTCGGGCTCTTCGTGCGTATGCGACATGTTAAGATAATACTTTATGCAAGGTGGGTTTGAGAATGGATAAATGTCA
>DATKNJ010000138.1:0-6403 GCA_035541395.1 Anaerolineales bacterium | reverse complement strand
TGAGTGGGAAGATTGTGTTTCGGCTTTCCGCCCTGCAGCACGCCCGGCGAGTCTTTATCTGTTTGATTTTCATCAAAAAGCAATTCAACATCGGTGGGCAAGGGAAGATTAAAAACCGTTGCATACCGCCTGAGATTCGCGGCGGCATAAATTAATCCGGCCAACCGCTGCTCATCCGGTTGACCGGCTTTATGGCAATATGCCAACCCGGCCGCGACTCCTGCCAGCCAATATTGTCCCCATAGGTCATCGCGCAGACTCGGATGATTCGCGTCCACCCATTCCGCAAATGCGCTTCGCGCCGACCCGATAATTGCGCTCACTCCGGACATTTCTATCGGCGCCTTATACGGATCCGGCGCATCTGCCACAGCGAGTAAGGTGATGAGGTTGACGCATTTTGCAAATGAAGCTTGCTTCATTGCATGTATTAAATATGACATCTCCAAATATCGCTGGTCGTATAACAGCGGCATCTGATCTTTAAAGAGCGCGAAGTCAATTAGATAATAGCCTTCGAGCGTCTCGTTATCCTCTGCGAATTTAACTAAAATGTTGTTGGTGTTTAGATCGCCGTGGATAAGCCCGATGGCAATATCAATTGGACGAGTTTTGCCCCATGCTTCAGGCTTGCGCGCATAAAGTAAGGGATTGGGGAAAATATGTCCATTGATGAGCAGTCCTGTGGTGTCTGGTTTTACGCGGCAAGTCGTTTGTAAAAACTTTTCTATATTCCCGCCAGCATCCAAACGAAAGCCGAGCCATGTCTCCAATACCTTTTGCGGATGAATCGCCTGCTCAAAATTTTGAGCGCTATTCCATTCTGCGAGTAGCACAGAGTTGGTTTTTGTAAAAATAGTCTTGAGTTGGTTTTGCCGTTCGTGTTTTGATAAAGGACGATACTTAAGCAATGATTGACCGGCAATACGATAAAAAATGGCAAGGGTGCCTTCGCGTTCGACACGGTCGAAGACCAACTCGGCAATGTGGTCGCGCGCGAACTCTGGCGTGGACTTGCTCATCACGGCGTTGTGCCGTGTGACTTCATCCGACTTTGCGTTTTTACTTTTGCGGTCCAACTTGAGAATACAATGCTCGACGCGCTTGGTCTCGTTCCATGAAACACTGACCAGATATACAACCGCGCCGGACCAGCCCCCTACCAATAACTCCAAAGGCATGATGGCAATGTTGTGCGCGTCCTGTGCCAGGCGAATGATGTTTTGGTAATCTTCCGGCAAAGATTGAAAGTCAGTGGTTGGCTCTGGCATTATCCGATCTTCTATAAATAAGACTTTATATGGAATAATTTTAGCATAGGATGGTGTGCAATTCAATTTGGCATGCTGTAAAAAGAAATATGCATCGATGTGGTTCTAATGAATCTCTTACGCAAATCCGGTTTTATTCCAATGGAAAAATGCAACTTTGCGGCTTTATCTGCATCTGATACAATGCGGCGTAATACGTGGACCGCTAATGGCGTCTTGAAGATGCAAAATTTTTAAATTGAGGCAGTAAATGTTGAATCAGGGAAATGGTTCCAATAAAGGAAATTCCAAGCATGTCAAAGTGTTAGTGCTGGGGTCGGGGCCGGCGGGTTATGCTGCTGCACTTTACGCTGCGCGCGCCGAGTTGGCGCCCGTGGTTTTGACCGGTATTCAGTTGGGTGGGCAAGCCGCACTGACCTATACCATCGAGAACTATCCGGGTTTTCCGGAAGGCGTGGGCGGCGCGCAGTTGGGCGAGTTGTTCCAAAAGCAGGCCGAGCATTTCGGCGCGACCACTGAATTCGATACGGCTAATACGGTGGATTTGTCCAAGCGTCCATTCAAGGTGGCGACCGATAATGGTGAATATCTGACAGATGTATTAGTGATCAGTACCGGCGCGAGTTCGGTTCTTTTGAACGTGCCGGGTGAAAAAGAATTGACTGGACGCGGTGTTTCGTATTGCGCCACTTGTGACGGTTGGTTCTTCAAAGATAAAAAAGTGACCGTGATAGGCGGCGGTGATTCAGCTCTTGAAGAAGGCTTGTTCCTGACGCGCTACGCGTCGGATGTGACTGTGATTCATCGCCGCGAGGAATTACGCGCTGGTGCCATTTTACAGAAGCGCGCGAAAGAACATCCCAAGATGAAGTTTATTCTGAACACTGTTGTAACTGAAGTGATCGGTAATGACAAAGTAGAAGCTATCAAACTGAAGAATGTCAAGACGGGCGAAGAGACCATTTTTGAAACTGATGGATTGTTCATCTTTATCGGTCACACGCCAAATACTGAACTCTTCAAAGGTCAGTTGGAAATGAGCGATCTGGGTTATCTCAAAGTCAATGAGAGAATGGAGACCAGTGTGCCGGGCGTCTTCGCGGCAGGTGAGGCAGCAGATCCACATTTTCGCCAGGTGGTGACCTCAGCGGGAATGGGCGCGGCAGCAGCTATTCAGGCGACTCGCTTCCTCGAAGCAGAAGTAGAGTAAAGGTCGGAGTGAAGCGATGTAGGACTTCTTTGATCGAATTTGGTCATGGAAGTCCTATTTATTTTGTCAAATTTGTGTAGAATCATTCGATTGTCTTTTAGTCTACGAGACTTTCGGATAAAATGGAGCCACATTGTATTTGGAGGAGCTATGAATAAAGTCTCAATCATTGGTGCGGGAATGACGGGGTCAACAGCCGCTCACTGGCTGGCGGAACGCGAGCTGGCCGATATCGTTTTGGTGGATGTGGTGGAAGGGATGCCGCAAGGCAAAGGCCTGGATTTGCAGGAAGCATTGCCGATCGTTGGCCGGGATGTGGAGGTGGTCGGCTCGAACGATTATGCTGCCACCAAAGGTTCGGACATCATCGTCATCACTGCGGGCCTGGCGCGTAAGCCCGGCATGAGTCGCGATGATTTGCTGTCTGCCAACGCACAGATCGTTGGCAAGGCTGCGACCGAAACCTTGAACTATTCACCGGATGCCATTTATGTTGTGCTGACGAACCCGCTCGACACGATGGCATACTTGACTCTGAAAACAACCAAGCTTCCACCCACGCGCGTGGTGGGACAGGCGGGCATTCTCGACTCGGCGCGCATGCGTGCTTTCGTCGCGATGGAGACAGGTGTCAGTGTGGAAAATATTCATTGCTATGTGTTGGGTGGTCATGGGGATGAAATGGTTCCGTTAACGCGCCATTCGAATGTGGCGGGCATTCCGCTTAGAGATTACGTCCCTGCCGATAAACTGGAAGCGATTGTGAATCGCACACGCAAAGGCGGCGGTGAAATCGTCAACTTGTTGAAGAGCGGCTCTGCGTATTACGCGCCTGCAGCTGCAGTGATGCAAATGGTGGAAGCGATTTTGAAGGACAAACATCTGATCGTTCCGTGTGCGGCGTATATGCAGGGCGAATACGGATTGAAAGATATGTTCTTCGGTGTGCCTGTGATGCTTGGACGGAATGGGATCGAGAAGATCATCGAGTACAGTCTCGATGACAGTGAGAAGGCGCTTTTCCAGAAATCTGCTGAGACGGTCAAGGAGACTCATGATGCTCTGCGGAGTCTGGTAAAAATTTAATTTTGTAAAAGCGTGGCGAAACTCCCTTTGTGATTTCGCTGCGCTTAATTTCATGGAGGTGTTGAAATGATTGTGCACGATAGAATCTCGGCGCTGTTGCCCGCCTGGCGCGAGCGGATTCGAGCTTTGGGGAAAGAGCATGCTGATGTGGTGGTGGATCAGGTGACGGTCGGGCAGATCGTGGGCGGGATGCGCGATATCAAATCGCTGTTGACCGACGTTTCATTTGTGGACCCGGCGCATGGTATCCGTTTTCGCGGCATGTCCATCCCCGAGGTACTCAAAGCCCTTCCCAAAAGCCGCGGCAGCAAGATGCCGGTGGTGGGCGGCTTGTATTATCTATTGATGGTGGGTGAAGTTCCTACCAAAGATCAGGCCATGGAAGTCGAGGCTGATTGGGCCAAGCGCGCTGTTGTGCCGGATTACGTCTACAAGATGCTCAAAGCCATGCCGAAAGAAACGCATCCGATGACGCTTTTTTCGCAAGCAGTGCTGGCTTTGCAGAACGAATCGGTTTTCGCTAAGAGATATTTCGAAGGAATGAAGAAAGATGAATATTGGGAGGCTGCTCTCGAAGATAGTCTCAATCTGACGGTCAGAGTGGCGATGATCGCGGCCTTCATCTATCGGATGAAATATTTCGGTGAGATGAAGAAACCGAAATACAATCCTCGTTTGGATTTCGCGGCGAACTTCGCGCGCATGATGGGCGTGGAAAATAAAAAAGGCTACGCCGAATTGATGCGCCAGTATTTCATCATCCATTCGGATCATGAGTCGGGCAATGTTTCAGCGCATGCTATGCATTTGGTGGGGTCGGCGCTCTCCAGTCCGTACCTGGCTTTTTCCGCCGCACTGAATGGCCTCGCCGGCCCATTGCATGGATTGGCGAATCAGGAAGCGGTACGTTGGCTGATCGAAGTCAAGAAGCAGTTCGGTGGCGTGCCTTCGCGCGAGCAGTTGCGTCAGTTCGCATGGGATACGCTGAATGGTGGTCATGTGATTCCAGGTTATGGTCACGGTGTGCTGCGTGTGGTCGATCCGCGCTTTACCGCGCAGTTGGAATTTGCCAAGTCCCACTTCCCGGATGATGAACTGGTTCGTTTGGCCGATCTCGTTTATGAAGTGGTTCCTGACGTGTTGAAAGAACAAGGCAAGGCCAAAGATCCCGCGCCGAATGTAGATGCGGTTTCTGGTACCTTGCAGTATTACTATGGTGTGCATGATTTTGAGTTCTACACAGTTTTGTTTGGCGTGGGCCGTGCTCTCGGTGTGACCGCTAATTACGTGTGGTCGCGTGCGTTTGGAATGCCAATTGAACGCCCGAAGTCGCTTTCTACAAAAATGCTCGAGGACACAATCAATGAAATAAAACAGCCAGCATAAGTTCAAAATAAAAAAATTCCCGAAGTATTTCGGGAATTTTTTTATAGTTATCCTTTAGTGCGCAGCATCCGTTGCATCGAATTTGACCAGCCTTACGACACGAGCCTCGTCGCGCAGATACCATGGCACGATCTGACGTGCATGTTCAGCATTTTCCGCTTCTACGATGGCCCAGCCTGTATGGTCATTATCATCACAGCCCCATTCGAAGAAGTGTAGATAACCAGCCGCGTTTAAATCCTTGATGGCCTGCGTGCATTTTTCAATAGGGTGGGGCGACTCGATCAAATAACGGTTCATGGTTAACTCTCCAATTTCTAAATATGACAGAAGTCGTCGGAGTTAGTATAACCATGCCGAGCGCCAATGGCAAGAGCGAGATTAGGCTTTACTTATAATCCTTGGCCAGAGTTACAAAGTTTACCCGTGTGCTGTCCACGCGAACGTAAATGCCGTTTGGCAACAACCGGTACTCCGAAACATCTTTCATAAAGGCCGCCAACTTGTTGAAATTATCGGCGATCAAATCTGGTTTGAGGGTTAGGATGCTATAGGAATAATTCCATTTGTTATGGCCTGGCGCGAAACTGGTTGCGGGCGGGCCTTTTGCAATGACCGGATCACTCTTGCCGAGCAAGTCAATCGCGGTGCGTTCGGAGAAATAGGGGATTTGTCCCGCCGCATGCACAGCGATGACTGCATCCGGTTTGGTAGTGGCTTTGATGTGCAGGCCGATTCTCACGCGCTGAATGTCGGTTCGCAGCATCGGTGCGTTGCTAATCATCCAATTGGCCCACGGTTCGCCGCTGACAACGAACAGCGCTCCAATGCCGATCGCAATCGCAACGATGGGCCTGAACTGAACCGTTGAAACGTTTTGAACAAAATGATCCAGTACTAAAGCGAATAGGATGAACAATGCCGGCATGCCTTGTGCGATGAAGCGATTGGCCGCGTTTACCAGTTCTTCCGCGTAATCGCCTCCCACCCAGACCGAGTACCCGATCTGCACCAAAAAGAGACTCAGCAGAAGCAGCGACTCGCGCCTGTGCAACTCTTTGATTGTTGCCAACCCGATCAGCGCAAAGACCAGCGGCATCAGGAAATCGCGCGAGGCGTAATCGTTAAGTGAGAGCAATCCCACGCGGATTCTCTCCCACGCGGTCACGCCTGTGACTTTCAGATAATATGTGTTCGGAAGAAAATCTCCGAAATAGAATCGCTGGAAGATTAATATGCCTGCGAGGACAAGTAATGTGAAAAGAACGGGCAACCCAATTATGAACAGTTTATTTTTAGTTGTGTCATTCTGAAGAAGTGTAGTGGCTGAAGAATCCCAATTGTTTGGTCGAAAACTCTTTGCCGTGTTCAGAGTGGCACTAATATAAATCAACAAAATCACCGCTTGCAAAAACGCGTCCATGCGGATGAGCACAGCAAGGCCAAGGAC
>DATKNJ010000137.1:0-3236 GCA_035541395.1 Anaerolineales bacterium | reverse complement strand
CTTGATGGCTCCATCCTCAGCGGCGCGGTCATTCTTCAGTTGCTCTTCCACGTTTGAGCCAATATTAATTTTGTTCAACTGACTCACAATGGGTTGACCCTCCAGAGCGAGGATGCGCCCGATCAACTTCTCGGCATGCTTCATTTCATCAATTGCGCGCTTTTCAATTGCCTCGTGGAGTTTGTTATATCCCCAGTTAGCACACATCTCGGAATGGACCATATACTGGCTTACAGCAGTAAGTTCATCTGCCAGAAACTCGTTCAGCAGGGTGATGACCTTTGGGTTGCCTTTCATCATGGGTCTCCTTTTTGACTCATTATACTTTGCTCGTAACATAATTCACAAGTTGACGTTTGTAATCTTTTTGAACAGTATAAAGAAATCGGCAATTTATTTGGCTAGTGCTTGTGCCTAGCGTACTTGGATTACAAATCTCGCATATAATCGCCCTCATGTTCTCCTTCAGCATCACTGCCAAAAACAACCGAGCCCGCACAGGTGTTTTCACCACACCGCATGGCAGCTTGCTCACGCCAGTCTTTGCACCAGTCGGCACGCAAGCCACAGTCAAGACTCTCACGCCTGAACAACTCAAGGATATCAACGCCACGCTGGTGCTTTCCAATACCTATCATCTCTACCTGCGTCCCGGCGATGATTTGGTTTCTGAATTAGGCGGCTTGCATCGTTTTATGCGCTGGCCGAATCCCTTGCTCACTGACTCGGGCGGCTTTCAGGTTTTCTCGCTTGCGCAAACCCGTCAAATTGACGACGACGGCGTGACCTTCAAGAGTCACATAGATGGCTCCATGCATCGCTTCACACCTGAGCGCTCGATTCGAATTCAGGAGAACCTCGGTGCGGACATTATCATGGCTTTTGATGAGTGCTCCGATCCTAACGATCACGAATATAGCAAGATGGCCATGGAACGGACTCATCGCTGGGCGGAACGTTCGCTCAGGTCCAAGCGCCGCGCAGACCAGGCTTTGTTCGGCATTATTCAAGGTGGCGTCAATCCGGACCTGCGAGCTGCTTCTGCTAAATTCATTGCCTCTCTTGATACGCCCGGCATCGCCATCGGCGGACTCTCGGTCGGTGAGACGAAACAGGAAATGCACGATATGCTCGACGTGATTCAGCCCGTCTTGCCAGAAAACAAGCCGCGTTACCTGATGGGTGTCGGCACGCCCGAAGATTTGATCAACGGCGTGCTGCGCGGTGTGGACATTTTTGATTGCGTGTTGCCGACGCGTTTGGCGCGGCATCATTCCGCCTTTGCGCCGGAGGGTCGCCTCAACTTAATGAACGCGACTTTTGCACGCGATGAACGTCCTATTGATGAAACCTGTGATTGTTACACTTGCAAAACTTTTACGCGTGCTTACATTCGTCACCTAATCGTGGCAAAGGAATTGCTCGCCGGGACTTTGATTTCCATTCATAACTTGCGCGCCTTGATTCGATTGATGGAATCCATTCGCGGCTACATTGCGGATGGTTCATTTGAATCTCGAGTGTCTGAATTGTTAAGTCAGTGGTCGAATAACGCCAAAAGGCTGAAACGCGAAACGAACGAAGCATGAGAACGATTTACTGGGAAAATGGTCAAGTCAAGATGATTGACCAACGTCGCCTGCCGAATACGTTTGGAATAGTTACTTGCCGGACTCATGTGGAGATCGCAGCGGCTATTAAGAATATGACGATTCGCGGCGCGCCTGCCATCGGCGCCGCGGCAGGTTTCGGGTTGGCGCTGGCCGCGCGTGAGTCTTTGGCTCAGTCTTCCCGCAATTTGCTTACCGACCTACAGGCCGCGGCGGCTTTGTTGCTTGCTGCTCGTCCAACTGCTGTTAATTTGGCTTGGGCTTTGCAGCGTCTAATGCACTTTGCCGAAAACAATTTAAATCTTGATATAGATGCTTTTCGCGATGCGATTCTGATCGAAGCTCAAAAAATCGCCGACGAGGATGTCGAAATCAATAAGCGCATGGCCGCACATGGCGCAACACTTATTGATGACGGCGACACGATCATTCATCACTGTAACACTGGGGCATTGGCCACTGTCGATTGGGGAACAGCTCTGGGCGCGATTCGCACGGCGCATGAACAAGGCAAACATTTGCATATTCTCGTAGATGAAACTCGTCCGCGTTTGCAAGGCGCGCGGCTGACTGCCTGGGAGTTGGAGCAATATGGCATTCCTTATGAGATCATCAGCGATAATATGGCCGGATATTTTCTACATTCCGGTCAAGTTCAAAAAGTCTTCTTTGGTGCGGATCGCGTAGCCGCCAATGGTGACGTGGCCAACAAGATCGGTACGTATATGCTCTCGCTGGCTGCGCATGATAATCAAGTGCCTGTTTATGCGGTCGTTCCAACTTCCACAGTGGATTTATCGCTTAAGCACGGCGATCTGATTCCCATTGAGGAGCGTAATCAGGATGAAGTTCTCGGAATCCAGTTTCAGGGCGAGCCGGTCGCGCCGCTCAACGCGAAAGCGCGTAATCCCGCTTTTGACGTGACCCCAAATCGCCTGATTACGGCCATCGTGACGGAGAAGGGCATAATCTATCCGCCATTCGATGTGAATCTGCCGAAGGTAAAAATGTAACATAAACTTTCAACAGAGTTTACATGCATCTGTCTTTGTCGTTTGGTCATGGCGATAGGAGTTGCTTGCAGGAACATTACTATTCATCCATAACCTACGGGCTTTGATAAGATTAATAGAAAAAATACGCGAATAGCTTGTTTGAATCACGCGTGCCTGGTTTATTGGAACAATGGGAAAATAACGCCAAAAGAAAAGTTAACGAATAAGTTGCGCCATTAATCCTATTATCAGATTCACCACATACAATAAGTAAATTTCATAACTGAGGATTCTACATGACTCTTTTCCACTCTTTCATTTTGGGCATCATCGAAGGCCTGACTGAATTCATTCCGGTTTCTTCCACAGCGCATATGTTGGTCGTTCAGCGGATATTTAATATTCCCTCGGACAATGCCATGTTTTCCTTCCTTGTGCTCGTGCAAATTGGCCCATTGCTGGCACTGCTTATTTACTTCTGGAAAGATTTGTGGGCCTTGATTGTGGCTTTCTTCGCACAGCCGTTTTCCACACAGGAAAATAAACTGGCCTGGTACATCATCATCGCGACGGTTCCAGCCTTGATTGCCGGAGCTCTGCTCAAGGACGTGGTTCAGAGTTTGTTTACCAA
>DATKNJ010000136.1:0-4116 GCA_035541395.1 Anaerolineales bacterium | reverse complement strand
ATGCGCCAATGTTTCATTTAGGCCTGACCGGTTATCCGCTCTCACATAGTCTTTCTCCAAAGATTCATACTGCCGCGCTAAAAGCGTGCGACTTGGAAGGCGATTATTCTTTATTTCCAGTTCACCCTGATGACAAGGATGGATTGAAGGTTTTGCTGGATCGAGTCCGCACTGGCGAATTGACAGGTCTCAACATCACCATTCCACATAAACAAAACGTGTTCGAGTTTTTGGACGAATTAACTCCCACTGCACGCGCTATCGGCGCAGTGAATACAATTTATGTGAGAGATGAAAAACTCATCGGCGATAATACTGACGCTCTAGGATTTCTTTCTGACTTGAATAAATTTTTGGCAGAGTCTCCCTCCCCCTATGGGAGAGGGGAAGGAGCGAGGGAGAAATTTGCATTGGTTCTTGGCGCAGGTGGATCGGCGCGAGCAATTGTATATGCTTTGGTCAAGGATGGCTGGCAGGTGACGATTGCCGCCCGCAGAATCGAACAAGCTCAGGAACTGGCAATTCAATTTGAAAGCATTCGTGCTTTGGGATTCGATTTTCAAGAATTTCACCTTATGAATTTTCACCTGATTGTCAACACAACTCCTGTTGGCATGTTTCCTGGAGCGGATGAATCTCCTTGGTCTGCTAAAATCCCGCTTCCAAAAAGTGCAGCGATATATGATCTTGTTTACAACCCACGCGAAACCAAACTAGTGAAAGATGCGTGTGCACAAAGAATGAAAGCGACCACTGGCCTTGGCATGTTAGTGGAGCAAGCCGCGCTGGCCTTTGAAATTTGGACGGGACACAATCCGCCAAGAAAAATTATGTTCGATTCGGTGGTTGAGTAGTGGCGCCTTGCGCAACGTGTCGAAACATACATAACTGGAGAACTCATGCTTCGTTTTTTAACTGCTGGAGAATCACACGGCCCATCCCTGACCGCGATTTTGGATGGCATACCTGCAGGGTTGCCTCTTTCCGCGGAAGTGATCGACCACGAATTGGCGCGCCGCCAAAAAGGATATGGCTCAGGCGGCCGTATGAAGATCGAGAAAGATACTGTGCAAATCCTCGGTGGCGTGATGGCAGGCGAGACCACTGGCGCGCCAATTGCTTTGCTTGTGCAGAATGACGATCACGTTAAATGGAAAGGCAAATCAGTCGAGCCGCTGACTGCGCCGCGGCCCGGCCACGCGGATTTAACTGGCGCGGTCAAATATGGTTATCGTGACCTGCGGCCTACATTGGAACGTTCATCTGCACGCGAAACGACGATGCGCGTAGCCACTGGAGCAATTTGCAAACATTTTCTGTCTCAATTTGGAATTGTCATCGGCGGATATGTCAAATCCATCGGCGAGGTTGAAGCCCAATTTAACGAGAGCAATTATCAGGTCCGGTTTGAAGCGGCTGAGGAAAACGATGTGCGCTGTCCAGATCCAATCGCCGCGGAAAAAATGCGCGCCTGCATCGAAGAAATCATTCACGGCAAAGATACGCTTGGCGGTGTTTTGGAGATTGTCGCGCTGAATGTGCCCGCGGGGCTCGGTTCGTATGTTCAATGGGATCGGCGGCTCGAAGCGCAGCTGGCGATGGCTGTGATGAGTGTGCAGGCCATCAAAGGTGTGGAAGTGGGCGACGCGTTCGAGAACGCGCGCTTGCCCGGTACGAAGTCGCATGATGCGTTGAGATTGGATGGTTCGAATATTCGGCGTTCGTCGAATCGTGCAGGCGGGACAGAGGGTGGCGTGACGAACGGGCAGCCGATTATTATCCGTGCCGCGATGAAGCCAATTGCAACAACGCTTACGCCGCAGATGACGGTGGATTTGGCGACTGGAAAAGAATCGCCGACCACGTATGAGCGTTCCGATTTTTGCCCGGTGCCGCGTGCGGTCCCGATTTTGGAAGCGATGGTCGCGTTCGTGTTGGCCGAGGTGTTGATCGAAAAACTTGGTGGCGACTCGATGAACGAGATGAAGCCGCGTTTTGAATCTTTACGAAAGGCGCGGCTGGAAGATTTGCCGATGGATAACAGCGCGCACGTTTGGTGGAAATAAATGAATTATATTTTTTTGTATGGCCCATCTGGCGTGGGTAAATCGGCCACAGGAAAAGCACTCGCGCACAAGCTCAACTTGCCGTTCGTGGATTCAGATCAAATCATTGAAACAAACGCGGGTATGTTGATCTCTGCGATCAAAGAAAAACACGGTATGGAAAAAATGCGGGACTTGGAAACTTCTGTGTTGAAGCAAATCGTCGATGGGGATGAAAGCGTTGTTGCATTGGGCGGTGGCGCGCTTTTGCGCGATGAGAATCGCGCGTTGGTTGAGAAAAGCGGTAACGTGATTTTGCTGACGGCGGAATTATCCACTTTGATGGAAAGACTGCAAAATGATTCTTATGAACGGCCTTTGCTAGCAGGTGACTTGGAATCGAAACTAACATCGTATCTTGAAGAACGCGCAAAACATTACGCGTCTTTTCCATTGCAAGTTGCAACAGATGAAAAAAGTATTGAACAAGTTGCGCATCAGATTCAAATTTTATGGGGGCGACATCATCTTTCTGCAATGGGTGAATACGACGTGATTGTTGGGAAAATCGATCGTTTGTCTTGCAGCAATTCCATCATCGTCACCGATGAAAATGTGGCGCGGCATCATCTTGAAAAAATAAGGCGGGCTATTGGGCATGAGGTTCCGTCCATCATCATCCCTGCTGGCGAAGAACATAAAAATTTGGAAACGGTTTCTCGTTTGTGGAAATCATTTCTCGAAAATGGCTTGGATCGCAAAAGCACGGTCATTGCCCTGGGCGGCGGCGTGATCAGTGACTTGACCGGCTTCGCGGCCTCGACGTTCATGCGCGGCGTGGATTGGGCTTGCGTGCCGACGACTCTGCTCTCGATGGTGGACGCCTCGTTGGGAGGCAAAACAGGATTCGATTTGCCCGAAGGGAAAAATCTCATCGGCTCTTTTCATCCGCCGAAACTTGTTCTGGCGGATCCAAGCTTTTTGCTCACTTTGAGCGACTCCGAACTGCGCTCTGGCATGGCAGAGGTGGTCAAACATGGAATCATTTCAGATCCCGAATTGTTTGATTTGTGTGCGCGCGGAATGGGTTGGGTGAAAGATCATCTCGAAGAAATCGTCAAACGCGCCATGGCGGTGAAGATACAAATCATCGAGGATGATCCGTACGAAAAAGGATTCCGCGCCGCGTTGAATTTGGGACATACAGTTGGCCACGCGGTGGAATCTGTCAGCGGATTTCGTTTGCGGCATGGTGAGTGCGTGGCGATTGGCATGGTCGCCGAGGCAAAACTAGCGGAACGTTTAACGGTGGCAAGCAAAGGCTTGTCCGAACGAATCGCTGGGACGCTTTCGACGTTGGGCTTGCCCATCCGCATTCCAAAAGAATTGCCGCGCGAAGAATTGATCCGCGCCATGCGCGTGGACAAGAAAAAATCTGCGGGCGTCGTTCGCTTTGCTCTGCCAGTCGAGCTTGGCAAAGTACGAGTGAATGTCGAGGTGAAGGATTTGGAATTGATCTTCGAGGAGGATGAATGAAAATTTTGGCGTTGCACGGACCGAATTTAAATTTGCTGGGCGTGCGCGAGCCGGATGTGTATGGTCGCGTGACTTTGGCTGAGATTGACGAGCGGCTGGTTGCACTCGGCCGTGAGTTGGGTGCGGAGGTGCATTCGCTGCAATCGAATCACGAAGGCGCGTTGATCGATGCATTGCACGAAGCGCGCACTTCATCAGATGGCGTAATCTTTAATCCTGGCGGATATACTCACACGTCCATCGCGCTGCGTGATGCCATTTCTGCAATTGAGATTCCGGTGATCGAAGTTCATCTTTCCAACATCTACGCGCGCGAAGAGTTTCGTCATGTTTCGATGATCTCGGCGGTTTGTAAAGGGAAAGTGGTTGGTTTTGGCTGGGAATCCTATGAATTGGGTCTAAGAGGGTTGGTGGATTTGCTTTACGGTTAACGAACCGATTTTATCAATTGGAGCTATATATGCCTGGACATAAGTAGGGGTAAAGCGGTATAGATTTGCCTTAGCGGGGTGAATCTTGGCTGCTATGGTGGAAT
>DATKNJ010000135.1:0-6090 GCA_035541395.1 Anaerolineales bacterium | reverse complement strand
CGATCTGTCGATGCCATATTGATTGACCGTGCGCGCCAAAGGAGCCTGCGGACAAGTGTTGATAGTTTCAGTGGGCTTTGTCTGCGGCGCGTTTGGATAGTTATGATAAGTGTAGCGACCATCACCGACCAAGCCATCTTTCAAATACATAGCAACTGCCCAATCCATGAACACATCGTCCGCGGTGATCACCTTGCCGGTTTGCGGATCGGTGATGTTGAGGTTCTTCAGCGTATCATCCACGCTTGGGAGGCTGTTCTCTTGATCTTTGACCAGGGCCTGCGTAGCTTGATCACCAAAGCGGTCGAGGAAGTAATCGAGGAACAGGAACGACTCTCCATAATGCGGGCCGTTCGAGCCGGGGTCCGGCAGCCAATCCGTTAATTCGAGATCGGGATTGGGCGTGTAGTATTGATCGAAATAAACCGGATATCCGTTCAGGAATTCGGCCACCATCGAGAAACCTTCGTTAATCCAGGAAGTCTCGTTGCGATCCTGATTCCAATGGATCATATGCTGGAATTCGTGTGCCAGCGTGCTATAGGTTTCTTCCGAACCGAGGCTCATGTTATCGGCGTTGAAGAAGAAAATCTCATGACCGTTGGAATATTTATGGATGAGCGGATTCAATTCATCCGGCGAAGAGAAATATCCCGCGTTCGATGCGCCGGTGCCGCGCGTGTAGACGATGTAAACATGCGGATCGCCATCCACGCCGGGTGTCCATTCGCTGCCGAAGAATTCGCGGTCGGTGGGATAAATCTTATTCTCGAACGTGTCCATCAATTTCTTCATGTCGCTTTCGCTATAGCTCGCGCCGTCTCCTACCCAGAAATACGAATGAGCCGTGACATAACGCAGTGTGGCATCCACTTGAAAATTTTTGTTGGTGTCCACATTTGTGACCCAGAACTTTTGCGTCGCGCCGATTTGCAGCGGCGCGGAAGGAGGCGTCAACGTGGTGGGGATATTGCATTTGCCTTGCAGACGACAAGCCAACGCATACGGATCATTCTCCGGAACGACAGTCTGCTCCAACGCGGACAATGTATCGGGCGGGATTTGCTCCACAGGCGGGCGAACCAGCTCCGGGGTCGGTGTGAGCGTTCCACCGTCCAAAGACGGCAGAGTCGGTAAGCCAACATTGGGAAGGCTTTGAAGGTATTGATAGAAAATATATCCACCCACTCCAACTGCCAGCAGACAGACACAACACAATAACACGATAATCCCCGCGATGATCGCGACGTTGGAATTCGATTTCTTGGACTCCATGGGCATCCTCTCGTTAAAAGATTCGCCCATGATACACGATTTGACTAAAAAGCGGATTAGGAAATAAAAGAAGAGAATACCCCATCATCCGGGCCAACCACAAAGTCGCGAAGGCTCAAAGTCACAAATCATCTTTGTGCCTTTGCGACTTAGAGACTTTGTAATAATAACTTTCTCTTTTTGGCCAATATAAAAGGACGGCAGTTTTCACTGCCGTCCTTTCGTTAAGCTTCTGCCGGTTGCTTGGCTCGCTTGATTGGCTGAGCCGTTTGGAAAACGATCTTCTCATTTTCCACGTCCACTACAACTGTGGCACCGTCTTTGAACTTATGCGCCAGCAATTCCACCGAGAGCGGACTCTCGACATACTTCTGTATCGCTCGGCGTAATGGACGAGCACCAAAGGCCGGATCGTAGCCTTCCTTCGCCAGCCACTTGCGCGCCGCTTCAGTCAACTCGACCGAGATGTTGTACTCAGCCAAGCGGTCTTGCACTTCTTTCATTTGGAGTCCAACGATCTGCTCCATCTCGTCGATTGACAGCGGCGAGAACATGATGATCTCATCGATACGGTTCAGAAACTCAGGACGGAATGCGCCCTTGAGTGCCTTCTCGATCTTATCATGCGCCTCGCGATCCTCATCAGTGGCCTTGGGTTGCAGGAAGCCCAACGTGCCACCTTTGCGCACATATTCCGTACCCAGGTTCGAGGTCATGATCAAAATCGTATTGCGGAAATCCACTACGTTGCCCTGACCATCCGTCATGCGGCCATCATCGAGGATTTGTAATAACGCGTTCCAGACTTCCGGATGCGCTTTCTCGATCTCATCGAACAGGACGACTCGATACGGACGCCTGCGAACTGCTTCCGTTAATTGACCGCCTTCCTCATACCCAACGTATCCCGGAGGCGCTCCGAAGAGTCGGCTCACGGTATGCTGTTCGCGATACTCGGACATATCCACGCGTACCAACGCGTCTTCGTCATCGAACATGAACCACGCAAGCGCTTTGGCCAATTCGGTCTTGCCAACGCCCGATGGCCCAATGAAGATGAACGAACCAATGGGACGGCGCGGATCCTTCAAACCGGAACGCGCGCGGCGGATGGCATCTGAGATCGCGTGGATGGCTTCCTCCTGGCCGATGATGCGCTCGTGCAAACGGTCCTCCATTTGCAGAAGTTTTTCGGATTCGGTTTCCATCATTTGCGTGACAGGGATGCCCGTCCATTGATGAACAACAGATGCGATGTCATTGACATCCACCACTTCATCGAGTTGATGTTCGGATTCCCATTTATCGCGCTTCTCGTGATATTCCTGTTCGAGGCGCAGACGTTCGGCTTTCTTCTGCGCAGCGCGTTCGTAATCGCGGTTCAAGCCGGACTGTTCCTCTTCGGCTTGCAACTTATCGATCTCGCCTTTCATCGTTTTGAGATCGGGCGGCATGGAATACAACGCCACGCGCAATTTGGCCGCGGCTTCATCGATCAAGTCGATGGCTTTGTCGGGCAGGTGGCGATCGGTCACATAACGGTCCGCCAAACGTGCGGCAGCCACCAATGCCTCATCCGAGAAATGGACTTTGTGGTGTGCTTCATAACGATCGCGCAAGCCTTGCAGCATCTTGATCGTATCGTCTACGCTCGGCTCTTCCACGTAGATCGGCGCAAAACGGCGTTCGAGCGCGGCGTCTTTTTCGATGTATTTGTGGAATTCATCCAACGTGGTCGCGCCGATGCACTGCAACTCACCGCGCGCCAGCGCCGGCTTGAGCATGTTGGATGCGTCCATCGCACCTTGCGCGGCGCCCGCACCGACAACGGTGTGCAACTCATCGATCATCAAAATAATATCGCCTTGTGCGCGCTGCACTTCTTCCATGACGGCTTTGAGGCGTTCCTCGAATTCGCCGCGGAAACGGGAACCCGCGATCATCGAACCGAGATCGAGCGCCACCACTTTCTTGCCCGCCAAAATTTCAGGCACATCGTTGTTGGCGATCTTCTGCGCTAAGCCTTCGGCGATAGCTGTCTTGCCAACACCCGCTTCGCCGATGAGCACCGGGTTGTTCTTGGTGCGGCGTGATAGGATTTGAATCAAACGAAGGATTTCGTTGTCGCGTCCAATGACGGGATCGAGCTTGCCTTCGCGCGCCAGTTGGGTGAGGTCGCGCGAGTATTTTTCCAGCGTGCGGTAACGGGACTCAGCCTGCGGGTCCGTGACGCGCTGGCCGCCGCGAATATCCTGAATGGCATCGTAGACGCGGTCACGCGTCAACCCAGCCGATTCCAAAATCCGCGCGGCTGGCGTGTTCCGTTCGGTGAGAATGGCGAGGAAGATATGCTCGGTCGAAATATACTCGTCTTTGAGTCGGTTGGCTTCCTCGTTCGCCAAATCAATGATCCTCTTGACGCGCGGCGTGATGAAAATCTGCCCCGCGCCGCCGCCAAAGATATTGGCCTTCGGGCTAGCGCGTAAAGTCGCGTCGAGTCGATCTGTGAGTGTCTCGGCGCTGACGTTGAGTTTTTCAAGAATTTGGGGAATCACGCCGCCTGGCTGCTCGATGAGCGCCAGCAGGATGTGTTCGGTATCGATCTGGTTATGGCCGTAACGCTGGATGATCTCCGCGGCGCGTTGGGCGGCCTCCTGTGCTCTCTCGGTAAATCGGTCAAATCGCATCATAGGGAAATGTTCCTTTTCTAACTAAGACCCTAAAGGTCTTTGAGACCTTTAGGGTCTACTGTGACAGGGGCGATTATAACAAAACCGCGTTGGCGGATTGTCAACGCGGCGTAAGAAGATTATTAGACTTAAAAGCCCCGCTTCATCCCTTGACGTAAGACAGCTTCTCGCGAATCAATTCATCTCGCACCCGGAAGATATCCACCCCGCGCACATGTCCCTTTTCACCCACCGCGTCCACCCAACTGTATTTCCAGCGCATAATGCAGCGCTCGCCCATCCCGAAAATCTCCTCGATCTCGATATGAGCTTCGGGCGACTCGCGGAAGAAATCCTGCCAAAACTGAGTGACGGCTTTCCTGCCCGAAAACACAGTGCCGTCGGGAGCTGGATCCGTGTTTTCAAAGATACAATCGTCGCTCATCAATTGCATCATGCCCGCCACATCGTGACGATTGAACGCTTCATTGAAGGCAAGCACCAAACGAGTGGACGATTCCAAACGAGACATGCGGGCTGGACTCATAACGTCGATGCCTCCGAAAAGTCAAGGAAAGAAGGCTAAAAAAATTAAGCCGGAAACTTGCGAGTTAAGCCGCCAAACTTACAAATTAAGCCAGGAAACTTACAATTTAAGCCAACAAATCTTCTGGCAGTCTAACGGTGAACATTAAAGGCGGGGCGAACGGGCAATACTCCTTCGCAACCCAGCCAGTTCTATCGCGGGCATAACCACCCTGTGTCCTCAGGGTGAAGCCCTATCCGCTTCACACAGTGTTGGCCCACGGACGGCTCTCCGTTTGCCGTGTTGCTCTTGGTGAGGTGTATGCGCCATTGGATGCTCATCCTCTTGCCAAGCAATTAGTAAGAACTGGCTACGATTTGGCCCGTGTGTGTTTCCAGTACCAGCCGATCCATGATCCCCGCACGTCGCATCCACGCGCGGTATTGTTCGGCACCGGCTAAACCAAGTGGTTCAGATTCCCATTCCGCAATGGCAATTGTCGTAGTGCTATTCTCGCGCATCAACCGGTATCTCACAAAGCCGGGCTGTGCACGGAACACGGCCACGCCGTCAGTCTCAATTTGACGGAAAATATGCTCCGCTTCCAGCGAATATGTGTCGATGTCCCAGTGGCCGATGGAGACACGGATATAATGCGGGACAGCAGGTTGTTCGTCAGTCATTGATAACCTCTATAAATAAGATTCCGACAAAGACAGCTAGAACAAGAAGTCGCATGGCAGGAGTGGGTGAACATTGCATGTGCGACCTCAAAAGATGCCAAAAAGTATAGCAGACCTTGCGATGATCATCATCCGATTCACACTAGAGTTAGGGGCTAACGGCTTGCGTCCGCAGACGCCCGAGCGGGGCAAATGGGCCTGCGTGTGGGCGGGCGTGGAAGCAGGAAAAACTCGAACCCAGAAAAATGCTCGTAAACGGCAAAGCTTCCTCTTTTCATCGCCCATCCCTTGACACTGCTGTTAATCGGTGGGCGTTGGATTCTTTGATATTAGACTTTGACTTGATTTCGTTATATATAATAAGCGCTATAAGGGGTAAGTTCATAATGAGTGAACCATAAAATAAGTATATAAAAAAACTGAATTCGCTTCTGCTAACTGCAAAAAAATAACTATAACCTGCAACGTTTGACAATCCTAAAAATAAAATAACGTAACTCCAGAATCGTTTTCCCTTTATCCAATAAGTAAGCGACGTGAAGCAAACAATAAAATATATAAATGTAAGAAGTAGTACCAGAACACCTAGACGTACAAGCATTCTCTTCCCTTCATCGTTATCACTTATAGGGTCGGATAAACCAGCAATCACAAAAAACAGGATACCGAAAAAGAATGTGGAAAAAGCATCAAATGTCATTGCCATCGAAACAAGGGCAGATGTAAGTTTATGCGGTTTAAAAAAGATCGTTTGTTGCATGATTTTAATTCCTTGTTTCGAGGATTAGCATTTTCATAGTTCCCAATTACTGAAACCTAATGCTATAAACAGAGTCTAACTATGATTTAAGCAGACTCGTGCTGTAAAATATCCCTGTGTGGGGTATTATAAAGCATGAGTCTGTATAATACCTTGTCTGCAAAAATTATACATCCC
>DATKNJ010000134.1:0-4666 GCA_035541395.1 Anaerolineales bacterium | reverse complement strand
TGGGAATCTGAAGAGCGCCGATGGTTTCGTATTTCATAGATTGAGTTTAACCGCAGATGAATGCAGATAAAAAATTTAACAACGTAGTGGCGACTTTCCCGACACTGTCCATCAGGACAGGTGCAGTAAATCAACGGCTGAAGCCGTCACTACTGATAACCAATCAAGATTATCTTTTTAAAACCCAAATCATTTCCGTGCTGTCGCTGGCGAGTTCATTCTTGAAGAAGTCACCGTACAAGCCTTCGACATGCAAGCCGGTGCGCGCCAGCAAATGTTCCATCTCAAAGCGGAAGATGCAGTGAATCTGCAGTGCTTTAGTTTCCCATTTTTGAACGATGCGCCCTTCGGCATCCTGTTCCGTCCAGCGCGTGATGACTGCGGAAGTTTGAGTCACGGGATCGTACGTCCATGAATTTTCGCGGCGGAAAGAGTGATGCGTTTGCGGATTCTTGTAATCCTGTCCCTCGCCGAACGTACCGCCCAGAAAACGGCGCACATCTCCCAGCCAACTCACATCTTGATGATCAATATGGATGATGATCGTGCCACTCGGCGCGAGATGCCGTTTGAGCGAGTCGAGGCAGGCGACCTGTTCTTTTACAGTGAGCAGGGATTGAAAAGAATGTCCGGCAACGAGGATCAGGCCAAAGGTCTCGCCCAGATCGAGGGCGCGCATATCGCCTTGCATCCAGCGGACGTTCGCGACGTTTCCGCTTTTGCGTTGAGCTTGTTCGAGCATGGCGGGATTCAAATCCACGCCAAGAATTTTTGTGCTGTCCGGCGCGAGGCGAATGGCAACGCGTCCGGTGCCACAGCCCACGTCCAGCAGAGCCTGTCCGCGCGCTTTGGTGGCTTTGGCATAATCACGATAGAAATCAATTTCCCCGCGCCAATCCGGTGTGGAGAGATCATATAGTTCAGCGTTGAGCTGATCGACGGTTCTTTGTTGCGCCATGTTGTCTCCTCGCTCTTATTGTAACCAGAGAACGTGTAGAAATGAATAGCAATGCTATTTCAAACCGAATCCTCCGCGGGGGCCAAAGGTCCGGATTCGGAGAGTAGTTGCTTTGCGGTTTCGATCTGTGTTGAGTCGCCGATCAAGCCGATACGATCACCGGCCTCGAAAACGGTCTGGGATTTGGGGTTGGCCGTCAACTGTCCATCGCGCAGAATCGCTACGATCGAGGCGCCGGTTCGGGCTCGAAGATTAGCCTCCAAAAGAGATTGGCCTATTAGCGGATTATCCGCGGGAAGCATTAGCCAGGTGACTTCGATATCGCGGGTAGCGTGAAGCAGGTCATCGAGGAGGCGATGCTCTTCCTCGGTATTAACTTGAAGGTCGTAATGATCGCGTCGCACTGCATCCGTGTAGCGGAAAATTTCCTGTGGAGGAAATCCCAATTGCAGGAGCGTGTGACGAACAATTTCCAAGCCGCCTTCCAATTCCGGATGAATAACATCGTGCGCGCCAAGGTGCTCAAGTCGTTCGATGCCTTCTTCGGTCGTGGCACGGGCAATGATGGGAAGTTTGGGAGCCAAATCTCGCGCGGCGGCCACAACTATTTCACTCGAATCTTCATCCGGGCCGGCCACCACGAGCGCGCGCGCCCGGCTCAAGCCTGTATGTGTGAGTACTTCGGAGTTGGCCGCGTCGCCGAATAAACTTGGCACGCCGCGCTTGTTCACTTCATCGATACGTTCGACATCGGCATCCACTACGAGATACGGGATGGACATTTCTCCCAAGAGGTCTGCAATATGACGACCGACGCGTCCGTAGCCGACAATGACCACGTGTCCCTCAATCGATTCGTTGACGAAAACGGGCGCAGGAGTATGCCGGTCGAGTCTCTTCCAAATCTCCGGACGTTTTTGCAACCATTTTTCGGCGGGGTTGATGAGCCGGAACAGAATCGGATTGACCGTGATCGAAAGAAGCGCCCCGGCCAGAATCAACGAATATTGGCCCTTGTCCAATAAGCCGAGCGCGATTCCGGTTTGGCCCAGGATAAAAGAAAATTCGCCGATCTGACCGAGGCCTGCTGCAACGACCAAGGAGGTACGAGCCTGCCAGGGAAATAAATATCCCAGCAACATCGTTATCAGCGGTTTGCCGATGACGATTACTCCGGTCAGCGCGAGCACATAAGTGATGTTATTGAGCAGATAAGTTGGATTGACCAGCATTCCGATGGAGACGAAGAATAGAACGGCAAATGCCTCGCGAAACGGGAAAACGTCCGCGCCGACCTGATGACTGAGCGGCGATTCACTGACCACGACTCCTGCGACAAACGCACCTAACGCGAACGAGACTCCGAACCATTCGGCCGCGCCAAGCGCGATTCCGAGTGTGATCGTAAGAATGGCAAGGATAAACAGCTCGCGCGAACGAGTATGCGCGATACGCAACAACAACCACGGAACGAGTCGTTTGCCGATAAATAAAACTAACAACACGAACGCGCCTGTTTTAAGAAGAGTCAACGCGAGGTTTTCCCAGGCGAATCCGTTTGTTGAGTTCGATAAAGCAGGCATCAACACCAGAATTAAAACAGTCGCGAGGTCTTCTAAAACGAGCCAGCCAACTGCGGCCCGTCCATGGACTGTGTTAAGCAGACCATTATCGATCAAGCTGCGCAGCAATACGACTGTGCTGGCGATGGAAATTGCCAAGCCAAGCACGATTCCAGAAGCGAGCGACCATCCCCAGAGTTGACTCAGACCATATCCCAACAAAGTGGTTAAGATCATTTGTCCCAAGGCACCGGGAATCGCTACTGCGCGAACTTTCCACAGATCGCTGAAGGAGAAGTGCAAGCCGACGCCGAACATGAGGAAAATAACGCCGAGTTCTGCAAGTTGACTGATGGTTTCAGTATCACCGACGAAACCGGGAGTAAATGGTCCGATCACGATCCCCGCTAGCAAATAGCCAACAATAGCGGGCAAGCCAATACGCCGCGCGATCAATCCACCGATAAATGCAACCACTAACGCCACAACAATATTGATGAGCAATGAGACTTCGTGCATAAGTCCGCCAATCTATGTAGAAGGTTGATTGTTCATTTCCTCCAATTTTACATGAGAAAAATTCTCTCTTTTATTTTTCGTTAATTTATTCAGGCTCCATCGAAAAATGAAGCGGATATCCCTCCAGTCCGGCCGCGAAATGTGCCTTGTTGATACGACTCTCCGCCTCTGACTTTGGCAGAGTCTGCACATACGCGATTCCCGAAAAGTGAGCCGTGTACATCACATCCATGGCGCGATCTATGCCGAGCATGAAGATGGTCTGCAGAATCTTTACTACAAAATCCATTGGTGTGACATTATCGTTGTGAATGAGGACGCGATATAACGGCTCGAGTTCGGTCTCTTCGTTCGGGATGATCTGAATATCGGGAATAACTGGCGTTTGCATCGGCAGGCGACAAGTTTATCCCAAAACGGCGGAATAACTCTAATGTGAGTCGCCAGTTTCCGGTCCGAGAAGGGCGCGCCACTCGCCGAGTCGATCCTGATAGATGATCAATAAAGTTGCGATCACAGTCGAGATCGGCACAGCTGCGATCAATCCCATGGAACCCACCAGTGTGCGGACAATTTCCTCAGCCAGAATTTCCGAATTGACAAAGAAACTGAAGCTGCCGTTGCCAAGCGTGAAGATCAAAAGAAGCGGGAGCGAAGCGCCGGTGTAAGCTAGCACCAATGTATTCACCGTGGCTGCCACGTGATCTTCGCCGATATGCATGGCTTTTTGAAGTGTACGCCGGAATCCAAGTGAAGGATTCGCGTCGTGAATTTCCACTACGGCCGCGGACTGTGAAGTGACCAAATCATCCAAAACGCCCAGCGTGCCGATGATCATGCCGCCCAACAATAATCCGTGCGCGTCGATTGCCACCGATGAAAATTGAATCAGATACATGGTGTTTTCATCACCGTAGCCGGTAAGTTTTGTTAGATAAACAAATAAGACCGATAACGCGCCTGAGAGCAAAAGCGAGATCATTATGCTCAACACGGAAGCATGAGTCTTTAAGGTCCAGCCATAAGTTAAGTAAAGTGTGATGCCTATCAAGATGATCGAACCGATCAGGCTGACTTTGATCGGGTCCTCACCAGCGAGAATGTGCGGAACGACGTAATATATGATCATGAGCATACTGATGCCCAGCGCGATCAAACTGCCCAAGCCTTTCCAACGCCCCATGATGAGAATGGACAAGGCAAACGCGACGGCTAGAATGATCAACGGTTGCGAACGGACGTAATCGATATAGTATGCGCGCAATTGATTATCGGGAGTCTTATCGACTTCCGCATAAACTTCATCGCCCACGGCGAACCGAAAGTTGTCCGAACGGATTTGCTGTTTTCCATAATCGATTTGGAACGGCGTACCTTGATATTCGCCCTCCAACACTTCCACGTTCATCACCTGATACAACTGATTCTTGCCATTCAAATTAATTTGCCCCTCGTCAACGATTTGGGTCACACGTGCCCTGACAGTTTGTGAGCCAAGCGTCGTATTGGTTCCCTGAGTTTGAATTTGTGGTAGTTCGAAAAAATAAGGAATTCCCCAGATCAGGAACATCGAAATGAGCAGGATTGCAATAGCTGCGGCGATCAGAAACGAAAGCGGGACTCTTTT
>DATKNJ010000133.1:0-4913 GCA_035541395.1 Anaerolineales bacterium | reverse complement strand
GTACCGCGGGACGCTTACGCGCCTCCCGTCCCATGTGGGCGGGAGGTTTTTATTTTGGAATTCATGTAGGGGCGAAGCATGCTTCGCCCCTACAAAAACGGAGGACGTATGTTAGATGAATTGAATGCTATTCAAAAGAGCGCTATGGAAGCATTGCGGTCCGTAGAAAACGAAGCCGAATTGGATGCTTGGCGCGTCACCTATCTTGGACGCAATTCTGGCCTTACGCAAGTCTTTAGTAAATTGGGCACATTGTCTCCACAAGAACGTCCTGAGATAGGTCATCATGCAAATCATGTAAGAAACATTCTAGAAGGTTTGCTAAAAGAAAAAACGGAGGCAGTCAAACGGTCCGCCCTGGAGCGCTCGTTGAATGAAGCCAAGCTCGACGTAACATTGCCCGGTCGCCTGGTTCATGTCGGCCGTTTGCATCCATCCACGCAACAATTGCGACGCGTGTTGGCCATTCTCGCCGAAATGGGCTTTCAAGTTTATACCTCGCGCGAAGTTGAGTCAGACAAGATGAATTTTCAACTGCTCAACTTCCCGCCTCATCATCCCGCGCGCGAGATGCAGGATTCGTTTTACGTGGATGCGGGTGAGCGCGGCGACAATCCGATTCTGATGCGCACACATACTTCCCCGGGACAAATCCACGCCATGCGCGAATATGCTGCGATGAACCCAGATAACCCCCCGCCGATTCGCATCGCGCTGCCCGGTATGTGCTTCCGTTATGAACAGATTACAGCGCGTTCCGAGATTCAGTTTAATCAGGTCGAAGGGCTGGTCGTCGGCGAACACATTACGTTCGCCGATCTCAAAGGCACGTTGATCAACTTTGCGCATCGCATGTTCGGGCAGAACGCGCGCACGCGTTTTCGCGCTTCATACTTCCCATTCACCGAACCATCCGCTGAAATGGACGTGGAATGTTTTGTATGCGGCGGTAGGGGTTGCACAGTTTGCAAAAATTCCGGCTGGCTCGAAATTTTGGGATGCGGAATGGTGCATCCGGTGGTGCTGCAAAATGGCGGCTACGATCCGACGCGTTACTCCGGTTTCGCATGGGGCATGGGCCCGGAGCGCCAGCTGATGCTGCGCTATAAGATCGACGACATTCGTTATTTCTGGGGAAACGATCTTCGTTTCCTCGAACAATTCTAGGAGGCCAGAATGAAGATACCTGTATCCTGGCTTAAAGATTTCATTGACCTCGATGGCCTCACCGTCGAAGACATTGCGCGCAAAGCAACTCTAGCCGGTTTGGAAGTGGACGAGATTCACTACGCTGGTTTGGAGATGCCAGCACATAAAGCCGATGAAAAACATGAGTTCAAGACCAGCGGCATTTCATGGGACCGCGAGAAAATCGTCGTGGCCGAAATCCGACAAGTCAATCCACATCCCAACGCGGACCGATTGACTCTGCTCGATTTATATGACGGTCAAAAAGATCAGGTTGTGCTCACCGGCGCGCCGAACATTTTCCATTTGAAAGGCACAGGCAGACTCGAAAAGCCAATCAAGGTCGCGTACGCCAAGGAAGGCGCCACACTTTATGATGGTCATGCCGAAGGCCAGCAATTGACGACTCTCAAACGTGCCAAGATTCGCGGTGTCGAGTCTTACTCGATGGTCTGTTCGGAGAAAGAACTCGGCATTACTGAAGAACATGAAGGCATTATCCTGCTCGATGATGACGCGCCAATCGGCATGCCGCTCGCGGATTACATGGGCGACGCGGTGCTCGACATCAGCATCCTGCCCAATATGGCGCGTAACGCCAACGTGATCGGTGTGGCGCGTGAACTTGCGGCGCTGACCGGCCGCGAGTTGAAGCAGCCAACTATCAAGTTAAAGACCAGCGGCGATGCCATCGAAGGATTGGTTTCAGTTGACATCACCAATCCGGAATTAAATCCGCGCTTCGTGCTCGGGCTGATTCGCGATGTGGAAATCAAACCGAGTCCCTACCAGGTTCAGCGCAGACTCAAATTGGCAGGCATGCGCCCGATCAATTGCATCGTGGATGCGACCAACTATGCCATGCTCGAACTCGGCGAACCGCTTCACGCGTTCGATTATGACATTCTCAAAGAGCGCGCTGGAAAGAAACCGGTCAAGATCATCACACGCGCTGCGAAAGATGGCGAGAAACTCAAAACGCTCGATGGCACGGATCGCAAGCTCACATCCATGAATGTGCTGGTGTGCGATGAGAAAGGCCCGCTCTCCATCGCGGGTGTGATGGGCGGCGAAGAAAGCGAAGTGTACGATGCATCCAAAGAAGTGTTGGATGCAACCGGCGTCGAGACTACAACAGGTATAACAATGGGAAAAGTTGTCACACGCGGCGCCAGCACCACGAATATTCTGCTCGAAGGCGCGGCATGGAACTTCATCAACATCCGCCGCACTGCCAAACAACATAACCTTCCTTCGGAAGCTTCGTTCCGATTCTCGCGCGGTGTGCATCCTGCGCAGGCAGAGATCGGCGTGAAGCGCGGCTTGCAGCTGATGGCCGAATGGTCGGGCGGCAAGATCGCGCCCGGCCTCGTAGATGAATATCCGCTCAAGCCGAAGAATCCAACGGTCACTGTCACGCCGAAAGATGTGAAGCGTTTGCTCGGCATCGACCTGACCGCCAAACAAATCGCGGATTTATTGACGCGGCTTGAATTCAAATGCACGGTTGAGAAGAGCGAAGTCAAAGTCAAAGCGCCGCCGCATCGACTCGATATCGGCGAGGGCGCGATCGGTCAGGCCGATGTGCTCGAAGAAGTCGCGCGTGTCTACGGCTATGATCGCATCCCCGAAACCCTCATGGCCGATTCACTCCCGCCGCAAATCGGCAATCCCATTTACGAATGGGAAGAGCATATGCGCGATCTGCTGGTGGCATTTGGTTTGCAGGAAGTCGTCACGTATCGCATGACTTCGCCGGAACGCGAAGGCCGCCTGACACCGCAAAGTGAATACGTGCGCATTACGAATCCCATCGCACCGGAAAAGAGCGTTCTGCGCCGCAATTTGGTCGCTTCGATTCTCGAAGCCGCGGAAAAGAACGCCCGCGCCGAGTCGTTGGCGATGTTCGAGATTGGCCCGATCTTTGAACCGGTGAAAAACGATCTGCCGCGTGAACAAAGCAAGTTGGCCATCGTGATGACTGGCTTGCGCGAGTCAACTGCATGGGATGTGAAGAATTCCGCCGGGCTCGACTTCTATGATCTCAAAGGACGCATCGAACTCCTGTTGAGCGGCCTCCGTTTCACAGATGTTGTTTATGCTCCGACCGATTCCGTTAATTACCTTCACCCAGGCAAAGCCGCGGAAGTAAAAGTCAACGGGCAAACAGTTGGTTTGTTTGGTGAACTGCATCCGCTGGTGAAAGAAAAATATGAATTGGGCGAGTCTCCCATGCTGGTCGCGGAATTCGATCTCGAAAGCTTGCGCGCGGTGACTCCAACGTATGGAATCACTCCCGTGCCCGAGTACCCACCCGTCCTCGAGGATATCGCGCTGATCGTGGATGAAGCAGTCCCGGCGTCCCGCATGGAGGCGTTGATTCGTCAGACTGGCGGCAAGTCGGTCACGGATGTCCGCTTGTTCGATGTGTATCGCGGCAATCAAATCGGCGAAGGCAAAAAGTCGCTGGCATACAATTTAACGTACCAGGCTTCTGATAAAACCATGACCGACGCGGAGGCAGCTGCCATTCGCAATAAGATCGTGAAGCGATTGGAACAGGAAGTGGGCGCGAAACTGCGCAGTTAACATCAACGGGATGCAAGTGAACTTGCGTCCCGTTTTTATTACATGTATACTCGGGAAAATTTCCAAAGGAGAATGCAAATGGATAATCGAACCAAAGGAATCATCGCCACCGTTGCCGCCGTGCTCTTGTGCGGATGCCCGGGTCTGTTCTTGTGCCTGTTTGGGGCAATTACAGCCTTCGGCGGTGGCACATTCAATCTGGGGAGTCAATCAGGCAATATCCCAACCACTTACGGATATGTCTTCCTGTGCCTGTCGTTGATCTTCATTTTGATCCCAATCGGTGTGGGCTTCTTTACTTTGCGTAATAAACCCGCGGCCCCGGTTACACCTTCAAATAACGAACCACCTGCCGCCAGTATGTAAGCCAAAAAATAAGTCCGGCTTTTGTATCGCCGGACTTATTTTTTTAACGAGCGTATTTCATGGGGTATTTGTCGGCGGCGCATCCACGATAATGCTCAGGCTCATATCACAGAAATAATCATGGCCAAGGTGCAACTGCCAGTTAGTTGTATACGTGCCGGCTGCGCCCGGGGATGTCATGCTCACCGCGGGAAGGGAAAAAGTATCCCCACCGCTGATCATATAGGGTGATACATCGTAGCCAGTCAGCGTGCTCAACATATCTCCCGAGTTATAAACCAAATCCAAACTCTTGCCCGGCCAATTGTCTCCAGTATTCTTCACAGTCCAAATGGTGCTGAAAGCGTGCCCCGGATTGAAATGTGTACCAGATGGGGGCGATACACTTATTACGTTGCAACTGTATGAGTGGCTTGCGCCACCGTGGCCTCCACCGCCGCCGCCACCTCCTCCGCCCCCACTGCTCTTTTTGGTTTTTGTGGCCGTTGGAATTGGCCGCGGCGTACTTGTTTTGGTAAAAGTAGGCAGGAGGAAAACGAACGTCTCGGTGGGTGAAGGTGTGATCGAGGGCGTCCCTGTTGGAATTGTCGTGACACTCGGAGTCAGCGTGGGGGGAAGCAACGCGGCTGTCTGAGTTGCAGCCGCGGCGGCGGTCTGAGCGATCAATGTATTAAGGGAATTGGGATCGAGCGTAGCCTGACCACTGGCCGGTAACACTTGTTGCTGCGGCACCGGACTGGCTTCTTGAGATACGGCAGAGGTCCCCGCCC
>DATKNJ010000132.1:0-7496 GCA_035541395.1 Anaerolineales bacterium | reverse complement strand
GACGACCGGGTTATAGCGATTCAATCCATTGCCATACGTACCAATCCAGACAATGCCCTGCGGGTCCACATAAATGGGAAAGACCATGTTCCCGCTCAAGCTGTCCTTGTTGGATGGGTCATTGCCGAGATATGAGAACTCGTCCTGCTGGCGATCGTATTTGTTTAGCCCGCCGCCATACGTTCCAACCCACAAAACACCACTCTGATCCTCATAAATGGAAAAGATGGAATTGTTGCTTAAGCTATTGGGATCAGCCGGTTGGTTGCGATAATGTGTAAAGCTTTTATAGTGATCGTTAAAATAATCCAACCCGTTATTCGTGCCGATCCATAAGCGGCCGCCATGATCGAGGTACAAAGCCGAGATTTGATTATCTCCCAATGTATCAACCTGATCGGGGATATTCTCAAACCGCATAAATGTTTCGGACTGTTGCTCAAAGCGATTCAAACCGGATGATGTCCCGATCCACAGATTCCCGTTGCGGTCTTCGCTGATGGCAGTTACGTGATTGTTGCTGAGGCTGAGTGCATTTTGTGAATCATATTTGAAAATGTCAAAAGAGTTCGTTCGCGTGTTGAAGCGGTCCAGGCCGCCGCTCTCTGTGCCGATCCACAAAATTCCGTTGTGGTCTTCATAGAGCGCCATGATCGAGTTGTTGCTGAGTCCATTGGCAGTTGTGAAATGTTCGAAAGTGTTATTGGTGGGATTGAAACGATCCAGTCCGTTTTCTGTGCCGATCCATAAATGATGATGACTATCTATCAACAAAGTGTAAACGGTATTATCGCAGAGGCTGGCTGCGGACGCAGGATCATGCTGATAAACGGTAAACAAGCCCGAGCGGGGATCGAAGCGATTCAATCCGCCCTGACGCGTGCCAATCCATAGATAACCATCCTGATCCTCGACCAGGCTGTTGATCCAACGATCGCTGATACTGGATGGATTATCCGCTTCCGGTCGATAGATTTTGAAGTTGTATCCGTCATAGCGGTTGAGTCCATCCTCGGTGCCGAACCACATAAACCCCTGTTTATCTTGCAGAATGGTATTGACTGTGCTTTGTGAGAGTCCTTGTTCGAGACTGATGCGCCCAAAGCGAATTGAGGAATTGGGATCGCGATTGGCGTTGAATCGATTTTGCGAACTGGTTTGGATGAGTTGGGCCGTTGGCGCGGGGGAAGGCGTCGCGTTGATAGAAGTGCTCGGACTGCAAGCGGAGATCAGGGTTGCAAAGAGCAGCAGAGTGATCGAAAGGCGAAATGCGGCGAGCGCCCGATTCATGGATGGATTATATGCCTTTGTAGTTAAGACGATGTCAGGCAAGTATATTGCAACTTGCCTCATCTTTCTTCACCGTTTAGTGGACTTGCCGTCCCTCGCTCGAGGGGTTTTTTGTATTCCTGGCATCCCTCTTTGGAGGGGGATGAGTCGCGTGCAATTTGAAGAATGGAAACCGTTCCATCGAGGGGGATAAATCCGATTGTAGACGCATGTCTGATGAAAACCAACTCTGTATGATTCAAACACGTTGGGTCCGATGAATGCGACTCAAACAGGTTTCCCGAAGCAATTTCCCCTCTACTTCTCCTCAGGGAAAAGCTCGGAAAGTTCCGGTGTGAAAACATATTTTCCCGCCGGGATCGGCAGGCAGTCAGATGAGGCCGAGTATACGCAGCTCGACTCACTGACTCCTGTTGAATGCTTTCCGAGGGGGCTCCGGGCATCGGTTTGGGTCGGATTCATTTCTTAACAAAGGAGGTGGTCGGCTTTCAGAATGCGAAAGGTTGTTCGATTTGCTCCACCAAACCAATTTAGGAGAAAAGAGAAATGAAATCAAAGCATGTATACACTTTGCTCGGTTTCTTGGTTGTCTTGAGCATGGTGTTGACGGCCTGTCAGCCGGCCACTGCAACTGCAACTACTCAGCCAACGGAAGCGATGATGACCGAAGCGCCGGCAGCCGCGACCGAAGCGCCGACCGCGATGCCCAAGAGCGATCGTCACGGCGGTTGGTTGGATGAAATGGATTTCTCGGTTGTATCCAGCGACTCGGCCATTGCGCAAGTCAAGGCGGGTGCGATCGACTTGTATTCGTATCAACTTGCCTCGTCCGAACTTCCCGCTATTAAGGACTCGGGTTTGGATTACACCTCATCTTATGGCGGCAGTTATTCCATCCTGCTCAACCCCTCTGTGTTCAAAGATACGAACGTGCTCAACCCGTTCTCGGATCGCAAGATCCGCGAGGCAATGAACTGGTTGATTGACCGCAATTATGTCAATCAGGAAATTTACGGTGGCGGTTCGCTGCCGAAGTTCTTCGCGTTGACTGCACAGTTGGTGGACTATACCGGCGTGGTGGATACCGCACGCGCCCTCGAAGCCAAGTACGCTTATAACATGGACAAAGCCAAGCAAGTCATCTCCGATGAAATGACCGGCTTGGGCGCGTCGATGGGATCGGATGGCAAGTGGCAGTACAAAGGCAAGCCTGTTTCTCTGGCGTTTCTGATCCGTCCTGATGGTGATGGGACGCGTAAGCCTCTCGGCGATTATGTGGCGAACCAACTCGAAGCCATCGGCTTTACAGTGGATCGTCAGTATAAGAAATCTTCGGAAGCCGCGCCGATTTGGCAGGGCACGGACCCGGCAGATGGCAAATGGAATCTGTACACCGCGGGCTGGCTGCCCTCCGGCTTGACGCGCGATGAGAAGAATCAATTCCAGCAGATGTACCTGCCCTCCAGTATTCAAGGGATTCAACCTTTCCTGTCCAATACCAATGATGATCCTGAATTCCAGAAACTTGGTGACGATTTAGCTAGCGGCAACTTCACCAGCCTGCAACAGCGCCACGATATGATGGTCAAGGCACTCGAACTTTCGATGGAAGATTCCCTGCAGGTATGGGTGATCGATCAAAAGTCGTACTCGCTCTATCAGCCCAATGTAAGCGTCACGTATGACTTGGGCGCAGGTATCGAGTCCGCGTTCATGGGGCCCTATAACGTTCGCTTTGCGAATAAAGAGGGCGGCCAACTCAAAGTCGGCACGAACGATCTCTTCACACAACCGTGGAATACGATCGCGGGTGGCAACTGGGTTTGGGATAGCTTTGTTCAGAAGGCCACCGCTCAAGGCAATGACCTCTCCAACAACGGCGGCATCATGGGCGATCCATATACCGGTTTGGCTTGGCCTCAGCGTGTTGCCAGCGCGAGCGTAACTGTCCAAACGGGTTTGCCCGTGACTCAAACTCTGGGCTGGGTAAAACTTGATACGGCCGACACAATCACGGTCCCGTCTGATGCGTGGGTTGATTGGGATGCCAAAGCGCAGAAGTTCATCACCGCCGGCGAGAAATTCCCGAACGGTGTAACGGCCAAAGTCAAGAGCGTGGTCGTGTATCCGGACGATTTGTTCCAGACTGTGAAATGGCAGGATGGCAGTCCGCTTTCCGTTGGTGATTTTGTGATGCCGTTGATCGAAACTTTCGACCGCGCCAACCCTGACAGCCCGATCTATGACGAATCTTCGGTGCCCTCCTTCCAGAGTTTTGCTTCCTACTTCAAGGGCGCGCGTATCACTTCTACCAGCCCGCTGACCATCGAATACTATAGCGATTTGTATTACAGCGATGCCGAATTGGATGTGATCAGCTTGTGGCCGAGCTCGCCTTCTGGTTTGAGCGGTGAGAACAGTTGGGATATTCTCGGTATCTCGAACCTGGCCGAAGCCAATGGCGAGTTGACCTACTCCGCGGACAAAGCCGACGCGAAGAAGATCGAACAGACCAACTGGGTTGGCGGACCAAGCCTGGAGATTCTCAAGAAGTATCTCGATCAAGCCGCGGGCGAATCGTACATCCCATACGCGCCGACCATGAGTCAGTTCATCACAACGGATGAAGCCAAAGCGCGCTACGCGAACCTCGCCAAGTGGTACAGTGATCACGGTCACTTCTGGATCGGGACCGGGCCGTACTATCTGGATAAAGTCTTCACCACTGAGAAGACTCTCGTCTTGAAGAACAATCCCGATTTCGTCGATACCGCGGATCGTTGGGCCAGCTTCAGCCAACCCAAACTGGCTAACGCTCAACTCGATGGCCCGGCCCAAGTCAAGATCGGTGGCGGCGCGACCTTCGATGTCAGTGTGACCTATAACAATCAACCTTATGCCCAGTCCGATATCAAAGAGGTGAAATACTTACTCTATGATGCGACCGGCGCGTTGGTGGATTCTGGCGAAGCCAGCGCCGCGGGTGATGGTCATTATCAGGTGGCGCTTACTGCGGATCAGACCTCGAAACTGACAGCAGGCGCAACACGCATCGAAGTGGCGGTGGTGCCGATTCCAGTAGCCATCCCGGCGTTCACCTCGCTTGACTTCGTGGTTGTCCCGTAAAACTTTGAAGAGAAAGTGAACTGATAGGGGCAAGGTTATCCCTTGCCCCTATCCATATTGTTATCGTTTATAAGGATGAAATTATGTCCACAGAGACCCTCTCAACTCCTGTATCGAAACCAGCTCGCGTGGATTGGGCGAACAGCACCTTTCTGCGCGTGCTGCGTTATTCGGTAGTACGGCTTGTTACGCTATTCATCACGACAGTCATCGCCACGTATCTTACGATTCTGATCGCGAACATGGGAGGCTATGTGGACGAGATCATGCGCAATCAGATACGCGAACAGATCACGCAGGCTATGATCAGCAATCCCGCGAATCAGAATATGAATCCGGATGTCCGCAAACAGTTGATCGATCAGGCTGTCGCGCAGGAGGAACAACGCGTCGGCTTGAATACGCCATTCGCGATTCGCAGCTTTCGTTATCTTTCCAATGCGCTGACTTTGAATCTCGGCCGCGCCATCAATATGACCAGTGACAGCGGCTCCAAAGATATTCGTTTGATCATCCTCGAACGTTTGCCTGCCACTTTGTTATTGATGGGCAGTTCACAGCTCCTGCTCTTTTTCGGTAGTGTCTTTATTGCTTTGGTTTTATCTCGGAATTATGGGAATCTTTGGGATAAGTTGGTGATCGCTCTTTCGCCGACCTCGGCCGCACCGCCGTGGTTCTATGGCATTTTTATGATCCTGATCTTCGCGGCGTTGTTGAAAGTGTTGCCTTTTGGTGGCATGGTCGATTCGCCGCCGCCAAATAACCGCGTGGATTATGCGCTCAGCGTTTTGAAGCATCTCATCCTGCCCGGCTTTTCATTGGTCATCAGTTCGTTGTTTCTCAGTATTTACAACTGGCGCACTTTCTTCTTGATCTATTCCAGCGAAGATTATGTAGATATGGCGCGTGCCAAAGGATTGCATCCGCGCGATATCGAGCGCAAATATATTCTGCGCCCCACACTGCCCAACATCATCACCAACTTCGCTTTGTTGTTGATCACTTTATGGACTGGCGCCATCATCACCGAGACGGTCTTCCTCTGGCCGGGGTTGGGTCGCACGTTCTATCGCGCCATTGGTTTCTACGATACGCCGGTCATTGTTGGCCTCACCATCATCTACGCTTATCTGTTGGCGATTACCGTTTTCCTGCTCGATTTTATTTACGCCCTTGTTGACCCGCGCGTCAAAGTGGGCAGTGGAAAGTAGCTCGCGATGACCGCCCTTCGAAATTCATTTCGCGAGATTTTGCGTTATCCCTCTGCGATTGTAGGAATGTTGGTTGTGGTGTTGATGGTGGTCACTGCTATATATACGATGATTGCCATTCCATACAACACGGCTATTCAGGAATGGCGCGGTGGGGAAGATGTTTGGTATCGCAATCCCAAGTTCGCACCGCCCGCCTGGTTCAATTTTTTCTTGGCGCGCAAATTGCCAGAGTCGTTTTCCGTCCGTACCACCGATGGAAGTCTCATGAAAACCGTAACACCCGCCGGTCAAGATACTTCCACGATCGACATGACCTATTCGTTCAATTTCAACTATGACGGATACCCGCAGGATATGATTCTGTATTTCGATACAACTTTTGCGCAGAAGCAACCGTTTGTATCAATTGCGTGGATTCGGCCCGATGGTAAGAAGATTCGTATCGCGGACATCGCTGTGGATCACAGAACCACGTTCCGCTTCTCACAGGATCCCAAACTGCAACAGCGTTTGCAAGTGGATGTGCCCGAAAAGGTGATGCAGGCCCTCTTTACGGATTCAACCAAAGGCACGCCTGAACCGATCAAAGGGACATATCAACTCGTTATCAGCGGAGCGACCTTCGAGTCGGGTTCCGATATCAATGCCGAGTTCGTCTTCCTCGGCCAGCTTTACGGTCTCGCGGGAACCGATCAGGCGCGGCGCGATTTGGTGTTGCCTCTGCTGTGGGGGACTCCCGTCGCGCTGGCCTTTGGCTTGATCGCCTCACTCGGCACTTCCATTCTGACGATGATCATCGCCGCGGTTGGCGCATGGTATGGCGGCTGGGTGGATGAGTTGATTCAACGCATCACGGAAGTGAATCTGGTTTTGCCGTTCCTGTCCATTTTGATTTTGGTCGGAACGTTTTACTCGCGCAGCATCTGGGTCATTCTCGGCGTGACGATTCTGCTCAGCATCTTCACCGGTTCGATTAAAGCTTATCGCTCGATCTTTTTGCAAGTGAAGGAGTCGAACTACATCGAAGCGGCGCGCGCATACGGTGCGAGCGATATTCGCATTGTGTTTTTGTATTTGATCCCACGCATGATTCCGTTGTTGATTCCCGGCCTCGTGTCATCCGTACCGGCATTTGTTTTTCTTGAAGCATCCCTCGCGGTATTGGGACTCGGCGACCCGGTGCTTCCTACCTGGGGCAAGATCATCGAAGACGCCAACTCGAACGGCGCGCTCTATAAAGGGCTTTATTACTGGGTGCTCGAACCTGCAGTCTTGCTCATGGTCACCGGCCTTGGGTTTGCCATGCTGGGTTTTGCCTTGGATCGCGTTTTCAATCCACGTCTGAGAGGTCAATAGAATGCCTGCTGAGAAATTACTACAAATCAATAATTTGGTCTTGCATTTTAGCACCACCAACGGCGCAGTGCAGGCGGTGGACGGCGTGGACTTCCAATTGGATAATCACCGCGCGGTGGTGGTTTTGGGCGAATCGGGCTGCGGCAAGACTTCTCTTTCCAGGGCCATCCTGCGGCTCCTGCCGCGCAACGTCAAACGCTACGATGGGCACGTCTATTTACAGGGCACGGACGTGATGCAATACGACGAGGAGGAATATCGCAAGAACGTGCGCTGGGTGGCCATGTCGCTCGTACCGCAAGCTGCTATGAACGCGCTCAATCCCGTGCTCAAGGTTGGAGAGCAGGTGGCCGAGCCCGCGATGATTCATCTCGGCGTGAGCAAAGCCGAAGCGATGCAACAAGCGCGGCGTATGTTCCAGCACGTGGGCGTGCCGGAAGATTTTTTGAATCGCTACCCGTTCGAACTCAGTGGCGGGATGCGCCAGCGCGTGGCGCTGGCGATGGCGCT
>DATKNJ010000131.1:0-11528 GCA_035541395.1 Anaerolineales bacterium | reverse complement strand
GCTTCCCGCGGGACGATGAAGCTGGCCTCGCGTTCTGACAGTTTCCACAAGCTGACGCTCCCATCCCGGCGCGAAATCCAGCGGAGTAGTGACGGCCAAATCCCAACGTTGGCTCAGCAAAACGAATTTCTCTTTCAGCTTCATCACTTGTTTCGCGGCTTCGACGAAATCAGACATAAGAATCATATCTGCATTGACGATGCACAACAAATCGCTGTGACTATTTTCCCGCGCCAACTGAAACATGGATGAAATCAACGGCGTACCGCTCGCATTGCGCGCCACATTAGCAATATGTTTTACATTAAGTTTTTTCGCGGCTTGTGCGAGTCCATCTTCTTCGCCAAGCAAAATGACTTCGACTTCACGTAATAGAGTCCATGAACGAATCGCGTTGTGCTGAATCGTCGCAATGTGCGGATCGGTGAAGGGCTTGGGAGCGGAAAAGAGAGTAATGAGTGACATGATTTCAGTAATGTCACCCTGAGCGCAGCGAAGGGTCTCCAATACAACAATCGAGACTCTTCGGTCGCGAAGAACGCTCTCTCAGAATGACACAATTCTATTTTTTCTTCAAAGCGCGTGCGTCAATATCTTTCAAAGTCTTATGCTGCACACCCGCGTTGATCTTCATCAACTCAGGCTCATCGTGAACCAAATCCAAGACTTCTTTCCACGAGAAATCATCGCGGCCATTGAAATGAGAATAAACTTCTCGAATGAACTCCAAATCTTCGGGAGTGTCTACCGTCCAGCGATAATCGCCGAAGTCAGTGGTGTGATGCAGCAACGCGACCTTGAATCCGCGCGGAGAAGTGCCGGATTGCAGCGGCCGGTTTTCAGTAACCAGTTCCACGCCTTCGTAGAAATACGGCATGGCATGTTCGCGATGCTGCGGTTCTTTGGCTTCCTTCCAGGCTTTCGTCAAGACCTCGAAAGTGCAGGCTTCGACATCCAAACCAATCGGATAGGTTCGATGCCACGGCGGCGGCAGGCGATTACAAACGAAATCGTATTCATCGTTGAGCAGAGTATTCACCACATCGTCGATCAACGCGGGATCGATGACCGGGCAATCCGCGGTGACGCGCACAACGATATCCGCTTTGGATTCTTTGGCGGCCTGATAATAACGATCCAGTACATCGTACAAACTGCCGCGCGTGAACGGGATTCCGCTGAAGTCGCAGTATTCGGCCACAGGGTCGTCAGTCGAATCCGTTGTCGTGGCAAAAACTGTTTCGTTAACGGCAGCAGACCGCGAGGTCCGAATGAAGACGCGTTGCAACATCGGCTGACCGGCAATATCGGCCAGAATCTTCCCCGGCAAGCGCGAGGAAGACATGCGTCCCTGAATAATAGCAACGACGCGCGTCATTTACTGTTTTGTGGCTCCTCATCGGAAACAGGCTTCTCCAACTCGGCCACCTTGGCTTTATGTTCCTCGAGCGATTTTTCGAGATTGCCAATCTGTTTGCGATGGCGAGAAATGACAACCGCGTTCTTGAGCGCGCTCGGCAGCATGACGAGAATGCCGATCACAAGGCCAATGCCAATACCCGCCAGCACGAACAACGCCAGCGGACCTTTCATTTGAAACGAGAAGAACGTGGCCGTAACCACGACCGGATTTTGCAGAGCAAAGATGACGGAGAAGACGGCCAATATCAGTGCAATGGCAAGAATGAGAATCATGTTTCCTCCAGGAACTAGGAAGTTTGCGCTTCCGACGGAATCGGCATAGCCTTGACAAAACCTTTTGCGCGGAATTTTTCGACGTAATCGCGTACCATCCAATAATCGAGGCCAACTTGCTCGGCGATATCAAAGACCGAATGCTGGCCTTCAAAACGCATCATGATCTTTTCGATGGCGCGATTCAGCGCCCAATTATCGCGCCAATCCACCCACAAGCCATTACCGCTCAAAAAGACCGGGCCGCGGAAGGTGCGCTTCGGAATATAGTTGCTGGCATAGATACGAACGATCTCTTCCGCCGCGTCCGCCGCGCCGACCAGCATCTCTTCGTGCATGATGTCGAGATTGTCGTCGGTGGTGTGATACTCGCCATACGGCCAGCGATTGATGGAAATGCACGGCACATTGACTCCCGGCCCGTTGATAACGCGTTCATCATTGGCGGGCGCGGCCGCAAAATCGCGTTCGTCATGATCGCCGCGCTGTGCGAGGACAAATTTGGTAATGCGGTCCAACAAATGATTATGCTGACGCGTGTGATGAAAAGCAAGTTTGTTTTGATTACCGGTCATCTCCATGAAGATGCCGCCGCGCAGATTCGGGATGAGCGACTCGTTGTGAGCCAACCAGGCGATCGTGCCAATCGTCTCCGGCCCAAACCAAAAGCGGACGCTCATCGACCCCGCCGGTAACGGCTTCTCCGCAAGTCGCCGCGCCAACGCTATCGCGCTGACCACGCCCGCGCCATCGTCGTTGGCTTGCGCGGGATGACAGGTATGCGCCTGCACAATAAATTCACCCGCGTCCGGATTCGCTCCGCCCTCGGGATGAATGACCGCGCTCGCGACTTTGAATCCTTGCTTCGGATCAGTGATGAATTCAGATTTAATTACCGCGTGATATTTTTTGTCGCGCGGAAGTTTATCGAAGGTGTTTTTCTGCAGACAGAATCCCCAATCGCGTTCGTAATATTTGAAAATCCACGGAATTGCGTTCGGTCGCTTCTCGTTGAAATACAAATGCGGCTGGAGTTCATCAAATGAAAGAACTTTATCAGTCGGCAAAGAATACGAAACAATGTGAAGCGGATTGTCTTTAAAGTCTACAAATCGTTCACCGTCTTCGGTTTCGAGATACGCCTCATGGACAACATATCGCTCCGGCACTTTCCACGTCCAGATGGGAGTCAGCGGCGCGTAAGTTTCGATGGTGTAATTCGATGAGTCGGGCATATACGAGCCGACGATCTCCAGAGTTTTGTCATGGTCATCGGAGACGAGCGTGCGATGCAAAGGAAAAAATTCGGCGAGAATGGATTTGAGAGAGGTATAGGGTTTCATAAAACTTATCCGCAGATTTCACAGATTGCGCAGATTTAAAAAACAGTCTGCGCAATCTGTGGATTATTTATCTTTCTCAATGTAGTACAACAAATGCGGATCGCGCCTCATCTCACGTGCGGTGAACGCGTACACTTCGTTTGCTTTCATCAACTTCACGCTGGCTTCACCAATCTTACGTGCTTTGATAACGCCAGCTTTTTCCATCAACGCGCCCATCGGATCGACCATCGTTTTCACGCCTTTATCAATATCGCGCACCAACATCTCGAACGTATCAGTGTACGTCTTTCCATTCTCATCCGTGACCTGTCCCGTGAACTGTTTCAGAAAACGATAATCCACGCCTTCCATTTGCTCGATATGATGGAAGAAGGTCATGCTGTCATTATAAGAAAGGCCAATGACCATGATCTTACCGTCCAGGTCGCGCAGTTTGCCAAAGACTGAGTCCCGTTCATACGCGCTCTTGTAACGCAAAGCGCCGAGCATTCCGGCATGTTTCCCTAAAATCGCAAACGAATAAAACGGATGAAAGACACGCTTCGCGCGTGGATCCTGCCGGACCAGCTCCGTGAGGATCCCCATCTTCGACGGCGTTGTCCGCACATCCCACGGTGCGCCTTTGTTGAAGTCAAAGTTGAAAGTGGGCATGATCAGCGTCCCGTCCGGGCCGAGCGTGTCTTCCAAGGCTTTGATCACCGTCTGCGGGCCGCCATCCACAGGACCGAGAGATTTATAGGAACTGTGCACGAGCAGTGTATCGCCTGCTTGCACGCCAAGCTCGTGAAAACCGGAAACAAGATCGTCATGAGTTAACATAGCATTTCCATTTCATCGGTGGTTTCGATACGTGATGTTTCGCATCACTACTCAACCACCGTTACATATATAAACCGCCATTGACGTTGATCGCCTGTCCCGTGATATAGCTCGAGGCAGGTGAAGCCAGAAAGACCACTGCACGCGCGATTTCATCGGGGCGACCTAATCGCTGGACAGGGACTTTTTTAACGACAGCCTCCAAAACGTCCGCGGGCATCGCACGCACCATATCCGTATCAACGAAACCCGGGCACACCGCGTTGACGGTGATCCCGCTATGCGCGCCCTCTTGCGCCAGCGATTTGGTGAATCCCAATAAACCGGCTTTCGAAGCCGAATAGTTCGTCTGGCCAAATCCACCCGCTTGTCCAATAATCGAACTGATGCTGATGATGCGGCCATAGCCGCGCGTCTTCATGTGATCCCAAATCGCTTTCGTGCAATTGAAGGCGCCAGTCAGATTTGTGTCGAGCACTTCCTGCCATTGTTCGAAAGCCAATTTCGCCAGAGTCTTATCGCGGTTGATGCCGGCGCAGTTCACCAGTACGTCGATCTGTCCATGCGTGGCAATGATCTTCGCGAACACTTCTTGAATGGCAGCATGATTGCTCACATTCACTTGATACTTTTCCGCCTGCACGCCTTTTGCGCGCACAGCGTGCAGCGTTTCATCCGCCGCGGCATGATGTTCAAGATAAACAATCACCACATTCGCACCGCGCTCGGCAAACTCTAAAGCAATGGCATGACCGATTCCCCGCGAGCCGCCCGTCACAATCACCCAGGCGTTTTGAAATTCCTTCTCCGGCATACGTGCCCTCCTGACTAAAAATTATTTCTTCGATGAAGCGTTCTTTCCAGACTTTCTGGCGGGCTTCTGCGCCAACTCGGCAATTTGTTTCTTCTGGCGGCTCAACGACCAACTGTTCTTGATAATGCTCGGCAGCATCAGGATCACGCCCAACAAAATGCCAAGCGCCAATGCGAGCAACAGGAATATTCCAATCGCACCGCTAATCGGATAACCAAAGAAGGACACGTTCACCAATTGGTTATTCTGGAGCGCAAAGAACACTGCCACCACTGAGACCACGATCACGAAAATCAGCGAGAGAATCATGGGAGCCTCCTACTTCAAACTCAAAACGGTTCGATACGTTTGCAGCAAAGTCGCCGCGTTCTTCTTCCAATCCGCGCGCGCTTCGGCTACAGCTCGCGCCTGCGTACCAATCTTCTTCAACGACTTGCGACTCTCGATAGCCTGCAAAATCTTCGCGGCCAGGTCGTCCACATCTCCATCGCGAAACAGCCAGCCATTCTCATGATCGGTCACCCATTCTTTGTTCGCAGGAATATCCGAAACCAGAGCGGGCAACCCGCAAGCCAGCGCCTCCATCAGCGACACCGACGACCCGTCCACGTGCGAAGGCGAGATATATAAATCTGCCATATGATACCAGTCCGGCAGGTCGTTCTGCGAAATTTGCCCGCCAAAATGGACTCGATCCAACACGCCGTCATTTTGCAGGATTTGACGAAGCGTCGCGCTCTGCGAGCCGCCATTCAACAGAATCAAACCGACCTCAGGCTTGCTCGCCGCGACTTTGACAAAAGCCTTCGCTAAAACGTCTACGCCGTAACGCGGCTCCCAGGAGCGATTGCAAAACAAAGTAAAGCTTTTTGATCTCGAACGACGCGCGGTGTTCGGCGCGAACTTTTCAAGGTCAATACCCCACGGAAAAACAACCGTATGATTCGGATTCATTCCATAAGCGACGGCCTTGTCGCGCGTCACGTCGGCGTCGCTGGTAAAAAACGTAGATCGTGTCAACGTGTAACGCGTGACCCATTCCCACCAGCGGTTGCGATGAACATCCTGCATCAAATCGAAACCCCAGGACATCGTGAGGATCGGGCGGAAGCCCGTCAGCACGGCGAGAAAGGCGCAAGTCTGAATCGGGCCTGCGTGCACGAGATCAGGCTTGAGGTCCCATATGACGCGTTTCAAATCCAACGCGAGGCGCGGCACGTCGCGCCATCTGAAAGGACCGCGTCCGCCTGCCCATTGAATCTGCTCCACTTGTGAAGGCACGGGGCGATCTTCCACCTGTCGCGCATTGTGCTCAAGCTTAAGATAAAAAACTTCATGGCCGCCACCTGCAATGGCAGAAAGAAAGCGATGATCGTGTGTACTGTAGTCTTTACTAAAATATAAAATGCGCATCCAGCACACCAGTTAGTTATTCACGTTATAGACGACCGCACAATCTTTGGCCGGTTCCGTTGAGGAAAGAAGCACCAACACACATTTGTTCCCATCCGTTTCGGAGAGCGGAATAAAGTCGGGCCTCAAAGAAACATTGGTCAAGACCACGCCGCCATGAGCAGACGCGTTTTGCAGATCAGAGATCAAAGTTGCATTCAAACCATCATAATGATCGATCGGCGCGCCAGCCCACATCACAGCCATCGGATTGGAAACTCCATAATATCGAAGGAATGGATTATAAACAAACGCCGATACATAATCACTAATAGGGGTATTCGCTTGAAAGATCAAAGTGTAGTTTGGATATTGCTTGATCAATGAATCGAGCTTCAATACACTAGTTGTGAATTTATGCGTGGCCCATACGTGCTTTAAGCTTTCTCGCTGCGCCACTTTAATTCCTTGAAAATGAGAATTGGCAAGAAAGACGCAAGCCATCAACGCCATCATAAAGACCAAAACTCTATATGATAAATGTGTTCCCAATCGAGCGATTTGCTGAAAATACCAAATCAGCGCAATCGCGACAACCGGCCAGACAAACAACGCGGGAAAATCGTAGCGATCTCCTATTGGGAAGTTGCCATAAACAATTAACTGCGTTAAGTAGACAAACAAAAGGGAAGATAAAACTGCGCCAAGCTTAATAGACAAAACCCAAATTTGTCGATTCTTTTTTCGTGCTATAAAGCCAATCCCAAAAAACAACAAACACAATCCGAATAAAGCAAGCACTTCCCATCGTTTCAAAGCCGCGATCAATATTGCCAGCCTGACGCCAAGAGAAACGGATTGCTGGTACACATCTTTTCCGGTCTTTCCAACTGCGAGTGCAATAGAACTGAAAATCCATACGTTCCATATCACAGTCAGAGCCAGCCATGCCCATCCCCATCCATTTATACGTTTCTTTTTGAATTGGTCGAACGCGATCCAAGCCAATAAGATCAATACCGGAAAGAAATTTTCCTTTGAGCCTGTTGCGATCATGGCGCCAATGCAAGCCAGGAACCAGCCAAAGTTTATTGTTTTCGGATGGCTGTACAAAAAATATACACCGAGCCCAAAGATCGCCAAGCCGATCGCAGCATAGGGTTCGCTCGCACCGAGACGTCCAAAGATATCGATCCAATAATAAGATGTAACCACAAAAAAAGAGATAAACGCTGCAAGAACAAATCCAATTACCTCAGCGGACAAGTACCAAAATATGCTCATAAAAATTATGAACATTACCAGGCTCGTCCAATACCAGAGTGCCAGATTGTCACTCCAAAGATAACTTTCCAAAAGCCTGAAGGCGAAAAAGGCCGGGCGGAAGCGCGGATAACTCCCATATTTTCCAATCTCGGTGTCGTTTACATAAATATTCCAAGCCTCTGGCAAATTTATTTTATGGTCACTACCCAAATAGTAAGCAATTTCCTGATCGTCGACCAATGACCACTGAGACTTTAAGACCGAGTGAAACATGAAATAAATCGATCCGGTCGAAGCAACAACGATCAGAACGATCTCCGATAACTTAAACCAGACCGAATCATTCAAGCGATCAACGAACTGCTCGACTCTCGTGGCTAAAATCATCACTTATCCCAAACACCCGTGAAATAACGACATCAGCCTAAATCCGTCCAGCGCAATTCCTTGCCAAGCGGCATGTCAGACAAAGCTTTTGTACCAACCACGTTTTCGATCTGGTCAGGCTTGATCGCGCCGGGCGTGGCGGGACGCAACACATCAATCATCTCGCGTGTGAAGATTTCGCCAGCTTTGATATCGCGCGCCGCGCGCAAACACCTGCGCTGCACAATGGCCGTATCTTTTTCGTTCTCTGCGATGAATTTATCCGACGAGCCGAGCGCGCGTTCGAGCAGGCGTGTCTCCTCGACCATCTTCGCCCAATTTTCAGGATTCATTGCGAATCTATGATCAGGCCCCTCGCGGTCATTGCTATCGGTGAAATGACGTTCGATCACGCGCGCACCCAAAGTCACTGCGGCGACCACTGGCGCAACCGCGTGCGTATGATCCGAAAGACCGAGAATCACATCCGGAAACATCGTGGCGTAAGTTTTCAATACATTGATATGCAGATGATCATAATTATTTGGACTGGCCGTGTAATTAGTGTTGCACTGCATTAATACCAATTGCTTATTGATTTTCAAAATCGCGTGAACAGCTTTCTGCACTTCGCCAATCGTAGACGCGCCTGTGGCAACAAAGAACGGTTTGCCTTTGCTGGCCATGCGTTCGAGCGCTTCGATCCAGTCGATCTCGCCGGAACCAGCTTTGTAAACCGGAACATACTGATCGAGGAAATCAATCGCCGCGAAATCATACGGCGAAGAGAAATAGTCGATGCCGGCCTCGTTACATTCCTCGACCAGAGTCATGGACCACTCAAAAGGAATGGATGCGGCGCGATAGACCTCGGTCACTGATTTCTTCCAAGTGGCCTGATGAGACACCTGCGCGTTCATGTGCGAAAAGCCATAATCCGAAACAATCTTCGGCGCGTCGAAATTCTGGAATTTGGCCGCGTCCGCGCCGGCCTGCTTGGCGAGGCGAATCAGCATTTTAGCGCGTTCTAGGTCGCCGTCGTGATTCGCTGCGATATCCGCGATGAAGTACGTGGGATGAGTCGGGCCGATCCAACGATTTCCAACTTTGATATCCATATTCATCTCCTCTGACACAAGTGGAAAGATTCAGAAAACCTGTGGAGAATTCCTTTGGTCTTTGTTGATAACTTCGAAAATCAAAACGAAAACAGGCCGATTAATGTAGATAACTGCGTATTTTCTGTGGATAACCTTGCTGGTATTGTGTATAAAACTCGTTCAGACCGGTGGAGAAATTGGGGAGAGGACGGCCCAAGTCTGTGGATAACTTGCGGGTAGAAAGCCATAAATTGTGGGAACGGCGGGCGGTCAGGCTGGACGAGAGAATGGATTTCGGCGAAATCTCGCTTTCCGGCAGACGGAATTTACGCGCAATCTCCACTCCAAACTGATACTTGCTCATCGCCTGGTCTCCAACAACGTGATACAACCCGCTTAAACCCTTTTGCAACATGGTGAGCAATATCTGCGTGAGATGATTGACCAGCATCGGACAGAAGACCACATCTGTGAAACCGCTCATGGATTTGTTATTCGTCAAATTGTGGAAGAAGAACTCTGCCAGCGACCGCTTTCCGGTAGGACTCCAACCGTAGAAATTAACACGTGCCACAATAGCACCCGGATTCACATCCAGCACAGCGCGTTCGCCATCGAGCTTGGTTTGAGCATATACGCCGAGTGGTTTCGGTGCATCGTTCTCGGTGTAGGCGCCATCTTTTTGTCCATCGAAGACCGCGTCGGTGGAGATGTGCACGAGCGAGATTCCGCGCTGGACACAGGCCGAGGCAATCTGGCCGGGCAGGTCCGCGTTGAGACGTCGCGCCAAGCTTGGGTCGTCCTCGCAGGCTTCGAGGTCCGCGAGTGCGGCGCAGTGAATTAACCAATCGGGTCTCACCGCGTCGAGGATGGAATCCACCGCGCCGGGCGCGAGCAAAAATCCTTTTACCACTTGAAAGGGCGGATTGACCAACTTACCGCGATCCACCGCGACCACTTCATGCGCGGAGGCCGCCTCAAGTGCGAGGTTCAATCCGAGCAAGCCGCTTGCGCCAGTAACGAGGAGCTTCATGTTTCCTCCAAATGATTATCCTTCGAGTTTACCCTGCTTGTACTGTTCTTCAAAAGGCGCGATGAACTTTTTGATTCCTTCGAGATCGAGCCACTCGCTATTATTGTCGCTCGAATAATAATAACCGTCGTTTAGCAGTTTGCCTTTATGCTGCCATTCATAACCAAACCAAATCGCTTCCGCGGGTTGTACCACGAACATCTTCGGAAGCTCCACCGTGTGCCGAGCCTCATCTTCCGAGATCAACACTTCATGCAGTTTCTCGCCAGGACGAATCCCGATGATCTCAACTTCAGCGTTCGGCGCGATGGCCCTCGCCAAATCGATCACCTTCATGCTCGGAATCTTTGGCACGAACACTTCGCCGCCCTGCATCTGCTCGATGCACGAAATGACAAATCGCACACCTTGTTCGAGTGACAACCAGAAGCGCGTCATGCGATCATCTGTGATGGTGACTTTGCCGTTCTGCCGCTGCTTGAGGAAGACCGGGACAACCGAGCCGCGACTGCCGACGACATTCCCGTATCGAACGCACGAATATCTGGTCGCCGTACCCGCCGCGTAAGCATTACTCTGAATCGTGACCTTCTCAGCTGCCAGTTTAGTGGCGCCGTATAAATTCGCGGGGTTGACCGCCTTGTCGGTGCTGATGGTCATCACTTTTTTCACGCCCGAATCCAACGCAGCTTCCAACACATTGGATGTACCCATGATGTTGGTCTTGATGGCTTCCATCGGGTTGTATTCGCAAGCCGGAACTTGTTTGAGCGCCGCGGCATGGACAACGATATCCACGCCGTGCATGGCGCGATTCAATCGGTCGCGGTCGCGCACATCGCCGATGAAATAACGCAGGTTTTCCTGATTGAATCCATTAACCCGCATTTCGTGCTGTTTCAACTCATCGCGGCTGAAGATGATGACTTTCTTCGGTTGCTTTTCTTCCAGCAAAATCTTTGTAAATTTTTTGCCGAAGGAGCCGGTTCCGCCAGTGATGAGCACCACTTGATTTTTCCAATTCATAAAGTCTCCAGAGACTAGTGAATAGAGCACAGAGACAAGTCTCTATTTTCTACTTCCTAATCACGATTAAAGGATACTGTCCATTCTCGCCGAAGAAACGCGGGAAGCGCTCCTCCAGCCAGAAGACAAATTTCAAAAAGGTTTTCCCGCCCAACTTCGGGCGGACGAACCAACGCATGAAGCGCGGACTCAAACTTCGCCACGGATAAATCTGAAAATTCACCGCGCCGTTCAATTCATTTTTCAACCAACGCGGCGTCATTTTCTCTACAAACGTTCCGGCCTGATCATCTTCTTCGGCCCATTTCTTCTTTTGTTTGGCAGAACGTCCGCTCAACGCGCGGCCCAATGCAATGAACGGTTCGGCCATTTTCATCAACAACGGATTATGCCAGCCGTTGATGATCGCCGCACTGCGGCCCGTTTTAAGAACACGCGTCAATTCCAGATAGGCGCGCTTATGTTCAGTCAACGGCAAGTGATGGATCGTGTGCATCGAAACCGCGCCGTCGAATGTTTCGGGCTTGAACGGAAGATTGGCAATATCCGCCACTACGACCAACCCTTTATCACCCAATCTCTTGTGTGCTTCTTTCAATGCTGTGATCGAAATATCGGCGCAAACGCGGAAGCGATAATTTTCGGAATACGTTAGATATTCCGGCCATTGC
>DATKNJ010000130.1:0-6321 GCA_035541395.1 Anaerolineales bacterium | reverse complement strand
GATGTGATCGATATGGAGATCATGTTGAAGTCGGCCTGGCTGATGGTCATCAAAGCGGTGTGGATGGCGGATAACAAAAAGCCGAACGCGCTCGAGTCTTCGATGAGCAAAGTGAAGTCCGGCGACGTGGTGACGAAGATTACGCAGAAGGCTGTGGAGATTATGGGGCCGCTCGGATATAGCCGCGAGTTTTTGTTGGAGAAATGGTTCCGCGATGCGAAGATCACGGACATTTACGAAGGCACTGGCCAGATCAATCGTCTGGTGGTGGCGCGGCAGATTTTGGGTTACAGCGGAAAAGAGTTGAGATAGGGAATCGACATGAGCCATCAAATCAACAAAGCAGTTGTGATCGGTTCGGGGACGATGGGCGCGGCGATTGCGGCGCATCTTGCCAATGCCGGCGTGCGCGTGACTCTGCTCGATATTGTCCCTAAAGACGCGCCGAGTAGCGATAAAGCTGCACGCAACAAAATCGCCAACGAAGGTTGGGATCGTTGTCTCAAAGCCAAACCTGCTAATTTGATGTCATCGGATTTGAAGACGTTGGTTTCGCTCGGCAACCTCGAAGATGACTTTGGTGCAGTCGCGGAAGCAGATTGGGTGATCGAAGCGGTTGTCGAAGACCTCAAAATCAAACAGACTTTGATGGCGCACATTGATGAAGTTCGTAAAGATGCAAGTATTGTCAGCACAAATACTTCGGGGATTCCGGTTCATGCCATCGCTGAGGAGCGCTCGAAAGAATTCAAGAAGCATTTTCTTGGCACGCATTTTTTCAATCCGCCGCGCTATCTCAAATTGCTGGAAGTCATTCCGACAGAGGATACGTCTAAAGATGTTATCGAATCCATCAGCCAATTTGGCGAAATGCGTTTGGGCAAAGGCGTGGTGATTTGTAAAGATACGCCAAACTTCATCGGCAATCGCGTGGCGTTTGGCACGGGTGCGTTCGCGCTGGATTACATTTTGCGGAACGATTACAGCGTGGAAGAAGTGGATGCCATCACCGGTCCATTGATGGGACGACCGAAGACCGCTACATTCCGACTGATCGACTTGGTCGGCGTGGATGTGTGGGATCACGTGGGACGGAATCTCGCGCCGCTTATTCCGCACGATAAGCTGGCTCAAAAATATCTCCAGGCTGACGCGCCGAATCGGTTGATCGTGTCTTTGCTCGAACGAAAATGGTTGGGCAATAAGACCAAAATTGGTTTTTATAAAGAAGTTCGCAAAGAAGATGGTGGCAGCCCACAGGGTGCTTCGCGAGAATTCTGGTCGTTAGATTTGAAAACGCTCGAGCACGTCGCGCCGAGTAAGCCGCGCTTTGACTCAATCAAAGCCGCGAAAGATGTCAGCGATTTGGGCGCGCGCCTGAAAGTTTTTCTGGATGCAGACGATAAAGCCGCGAAACTTATTCAGGCATTGACTTATCAGAGCTTTCAATACGCGTCCACGTTGTTGCCAGAGATCGCAGATTCGCCCAAGCCAATTGATGACGCGGTGCGCTGGGGATTCGGTCACGAGGCTGGACCGTTCGAGATTTGGGACAAACTTGGAGTCAAGGAAACTGTTAAACGGATGAGGGCCGCGGGCTACGCGCCGGCCAAATGGGTGGAAGCCATGCTCAAGTCTGGGACCGAATCGTTTTATCAATATAAAGCGGGCGAGAGAATCGGGGTGTATGATGTCACAAAGCAGAAAATTATCAGATTTAAATCATCGAGTCATGTTGTAGTTCTCAAAAAACAAAAGGTCATTTCACAAAACGATGGCGCGACGTTGTACGACATGGGCGATGATGTGGCTTGTGTTGAATTCCACACTAAGATGAATACGCTCGATGACGATATTTTCAATGTTGTTGCCGAAGCATTGGATCGAACGGAAAAAGATTTTGCTGGGCTTGTGATCGGAAGCGAGGCTGAGAATTTCAGCGCGGGCGCGAATTTATTTATGGTGGTGGTCGGCGCGCAACAGGGCTTGTGGGATTCGTTGGAAGCCGCGGTGTGCAAACTTCAAAACTTGAACATGCGCATGCGTTATTTTCCGAAACCAATAGTGGTTGCGCCCGCGGGTATGGCGTTGGGCGGCGGATGCGAGATTGTGATGCATGCTTCGCGCGTCGTTGCTTCTGCTGAAAGTTATATCGGATTAGTGGAGCTCGGTGCGGGTGTGATTCCGGCAGGCGCGGGCACGAAAGAAATTGTTCGCCGCATCATTAATCCGGCGATGAAAACCGAGAACGCCGAAGTGCTTCCGTTTTTGCAGCGCGCCTTTTTGCAGATTGGTCAGGCTAGAGTGAGCGCCAGCGCGCAGGAAGCGCGTCAGATGGCGATTCTCAATCCGCAGGATCGCGTCGTGATGAATCGCGAAAGACTTTTGGCGGAAGCCAAGCGCGAGGTCCTGCACATGGGCGCCGCGGGTTATCATCCGCCCGCGCCCGAACAAATCTATGCCGCGGGCCGCGACATGCTCGGCGCGTTGCGCGTCGGCACGTTCATGTTCGAAGCGGGAAAATTTATCAGTGAGTATGACGCGCATATCGCAGGCAAGCTGGCGTACGTGATGTGCGGCGGCGATCTCACGCGGCCGCAATGGGTGAGCGAGCAATACATTCTCGATCTCGAGCGCGAGGCGTTCTTGTCCCTGTGCGGCGAAGAAAAAACGCAAGCGCGCATGTGGTCTATTTTGCAAACGGGCAAGCCGCTCAGAAATTAGGAGTGATGAAATGACAACAGATGCTGTGATTGTTTCTGCAGCGCGGACTCCCGTGGGCAAAGCCAAACGCGGAGGACTTGCCACGGTTCGTCCCGACGAAATGGCCGCTGCCGTTATTCAAGAGCTTCTCAAGCGGACGCCGAATCTCGAACCCGCGCAAATCGACGATGTGATCATTGGCTGCGCGTTCCCCGAAGGCGAACAGGGACTCAATATGGCGCGCATGATCGCGTTGCGTGCAGGGCTGCCGCAATCAGTCCCTGGGGAAACAATCAATCGTTATTGTGCTTCGGGTGTGCAAGCCATCGCACATGCTGCGTATGCCATCCAAAGTGGACAAATCGAAACGGCCACCGCAGGCGGCACAGAGTCCATGACGATGGTGCCGATGGCAGGTTATAAATTTTCACCCAATCCGTATTTCGCGCAGGACTTGCCGCACTATTACACCAATATGGGTCTGACTGCGGAAAACGTGGCATTGAAATATAAAGTCAGCCGCGAGGATCAGGATTTGTTCGCGTTGCGAAGCAATCAGCGCGCCGCAAAAGCGGTTGCAAGCGGACTCTTCGACCCGGAACTTATACCGATTGATGTCGAAGTAACCGAACTCGGCGCGGATGAAAAGCCCGTGAAAAAGAAGTTTGCGGTGACACGCGATGAAGGTCCGCGCGCGGATACGAGTATGGAGGCTTTGTCAAAATTGAAACCTGCCTTCAAAGAAGGTGGTATGGTCACCGCGGGCAACTCATCGCAAATGTCGGACGGCGCAGCGGGAGTCGTGGTGATGTCCGCGGAGAAAGCCGCGCAGTTGGGACTTAAACCATTAGCACGTTTTGTTTCGTTCGCGGCGGGAGGCGTCGCGCCGGAACTTATGGGAATCGGGCCAGTGGTCGCGATTCCAAAAGCACTGAAGGTCGCGGGTCTTTCGTTAAACGATATTGACCTGATAGAATTGAACGAAGCGTTTGCCGCACAGTCATTGGCGGTGATACGCGAGCTTGAAATGGACGAAGAAAAAGTCAACGTGAACGGCGGCGCGATTGCTCTCGGTCATCCACTGGGGTGCACCGGCGCAAAGTTGACGACGCAATTAATTTATGAAATGGCGCGTCGCAAATCGAAATATGGTATGGTCACGATGTGCGTCGGCGGCGGGATGGGCGCCGCGGCGATCTTTGAGAATTTGCAATAATCTGTAGGGCACAATATATTGTGCCCAAGAATATCAAAAGGAGAATTCAAATGCCTCTTACAATTCCAGACTTGATGGAGAAAATGCCCAGCGCGTTTTTGCCCGAGAAAGCCCAAGGCGTAAATGCGATCATTCAATTCAAATTCACAGGCCCGGAACCAGGCGAATGGAATGCTGCGATCAAAGATGGGACATGTGTGGTCACGCAAGGCGCTTCAAGCACGCCGCCAACGATGACACTAACAGTCGACTCATCTGATTATCTCAAGCTCATCACTGGCGAACTGGATGGAATGCAGGCCTTCATGCAAGGCAAACTCAAATTAGCTGGTGATCTCAATCTGGCGATGAAGATGATGGGGATGTTCAAGCTGAAGTAGATAAACTCGGAGGCGAAAGCCTCCGAGTTTTATTTTGTGCTCGCGAAATAAACTTCAGATTGTCCGTTGCTTTTCACTAAAATAACCAAAGGTGAAAGATAGGCTGTTTCCCTTTGCGCAATCAGGATCACATCAGATGCGTTTGGAAAGAATTCTGGCGACTGTGATAAATTGAAGATCACAGTGATGTTTTCGTCTCCAATCAAGGAGAAGACCAGACGCGCCTGTGGTAAAGGCTCGTATCCCATTTTAGCTGTGCCGGGTTCGCCTTTACCAGCTTCGTAATAACGTGGATATAAAGCGCGTCCTTGAACGATCACAAGGTCTGATTCCTGCGCAATGGCTTGAAGTAGCGTTTGCTCGGATGCCGGGGTTGCAGAGTTAACTTCTTCAATAAGTTCCTGGCGGCTGGTAGGTTGATATCGTTTGGGAACGATATGCTCACTGATTGGAATGCTGCTGCCAAGTAAAAAGAAAATCAAACAGCCTGCCACAATCGGTTTCCATGACGTTGAAGTAGTTGATGTTGGCGCACTCTTGATTTCCGTTGAGTTTTGAATCAAATGTGTCCGTGTCGTTTCCAGACTCAGCAAGATACCGCGTGTCAAAGTCAAGAGGCCAAGTGCGTAATAAAAATAAAACCCCCAGTCGGCAGTTAATAGGAAACGCATTCCAGAACTCAGGAAGATCGCCATTGAAAAGTTGTAAGCGAGGTTCATTGTCAAGGGTATCAACCCTAACCAGCCCTTGATATGCCATGCTGCACCAACGCCGAGGCCGAAGATCAACAGGTATAAGCCAATTAAAATCAACTGGCTGGGAGAGAAGTCGGAACCGATTTCTTCCCAGAATGCATGTGTGGGAATAAAAATTTCAGATAGGCTTTGCAATCCACTGCGGACAGGGAACAATACAACATTGTCGATTTCGCTATTTGCAAAGTGATCCAGCATGGCATGGATATTTCCGCTTGGATTCGTAAGAAAACCAGCAACTGCCATTGATGTCAACCGTTTGGAATATTGACTCGCAGTTTCACCTGCTAATTGTGGAATCGTTCCTTCATTTGTGCTATTGAACCACATGGCGCGCCACATCATTTGCGAACCTGGGTCGTCCAGCACGAATCCGCCCGCGACTTGTGTATTTCGCCAGAACCACGGTGCAATTGTGAGCACAAGCGTAATTATCAAAATGACGCCAGCTTTGATCCATTCTTTCCACGGTTTGGAATTGCTGAGAAATGCAATTAAGAATGCAGGTGGCAATAGCACTGCGCTTTGCGTCCGCATTAAGGTTGCCAGACCCAAGATTCCTCCTGCTAATACAAAATTGATGTTTAGCCATGAGGGATGTTTCGAGGCTCGAATTAGAAAAATAGTAAACAGAATCAACAGAAGCGCTGTAGGAAGTTCGGAAAGATAGAACTTGGAATAACTGAAATTTCCGGCATAATCTGCAGAAAGGCCAGTCATTACGTCTCGCGTAGCCGCCAATATTGCAAGCATGATTCCAAGCGGTCGCCCGGAAATTTCCTTGCCCAGAAAATAAAGCGCCACCGGGAAAAATGCCAGAATTAGACTTTGGAGCGCAATCACATGAGCATAGTCTTGCCCTGCCAGTGCGTGCAAACTTGCAAGGAACACAATATATAAAACGCGTGGCGGCACAGCGTTGGTGAATAATCCATTGCCAATCAAAATTGATTGAGCGTAAGTGGCATAATTCATCGCGTCCGAAAACGGATAGAGCTCGAAGTTTGGTGCACGCGGTCCCGCTTGCGAGCCGAGTCGGATGGGCTGACTCAGCCACAAAGCTGAAACACCAATCCATATCGCGATGCCAATCCAAAGGTCCGGATGTGAGACGCGTGGCAATTTATCGAACAGGTGAAGAAGAATCAGAATCAAACCGACTAACCAGACCAGCGCGATCTGCCATTCCCAGAATGGGATGGTAGGTCGACCCCATGCGCCAATCGCCGCTGGTCCGACCCCAAGCCTGGTGACCGCGATAATCATG
>DATKNJ010000129.1:0-4830 GCA_035541395.1 Anaerolineales bacterium | reverse complement strand
CAGAATCCCCGGCATGGCGCGCGCCAACAGAGTCTTGCCGCTCCCCGGGCTGCCTACCATTAATACGTTATGGCTACCAGCCGCGGCAACTTCGAGTGCACGCTTGACATGCTCCTGACCTTTGATCTCGCGGAAATCGGTCGGCGCGGGACCAGACATCGATTCGGCAATCACTGTCGGATGCGGCGCGATGATTTGTTCACCGCTCAAATGCAAGTACAGTTCAGAAAGAGACGCAGCAGGGATGACTTCGATATCGGGAATGAGAGCCGCTTCGGCCGCGTCGGAAGCGGGGACAAAGATCCGCTTGTAGCCTTGCTGACGCGCGGTCGCGGCCATCGGCAGGACGCCGCGCGCATGTCGAACGGTCCCATCCAGCGACAACTCACCCACCACCAACGCGCCGTCCAATGACTCGGGCGAGATCGCGCCAGTGAGCACGAGCACGCCGAGCGCGATCGGCAAATCATACGCGGGACCTTCTTTGCGAACGGAAGCAGGCGCGAGGTTGACGATCACGCGCTTGCGCGGGAAGGCGAGACCCGCGTTCTTGATGGCAGACTGCACGCGCTCGCGACTCTCCTGCACCGCCGCGTCGGGCAAACCGACGATGATCATGCCGCCCATGCCGGAGGTGTAATCCACTTCGACCTCGACGATGACGCCCTCGAGGCCGATGACCGCGCAGGAAAAGACGCGAGCTAACATGGAAAAAGTTTAGACGATGTTGGAGTGAAAGTCAATTGCATCTTTATAGTCTTATTTGTGTCATATGAAATGAGGTGAAACATTTATGACCACTTGCGGCCCTTTTACGACGAAGAATACTCTCTCACATAATATGTATTAGTTCACATCTCAGAGAAATAAAGTTGTTCAGAGATTCCGTTGAAGATGGCATTATCCATTATTAGCACCAACTTGCCTAAGTCGACGCAATTTCATTTCCAAAAAGGTATACTGTAAAATCCCTACCAAGATTCCATAAATGATCGTAATCAAGTATATAAGATATCCAAGTGATGGATAAAAACTGTTAAATGCAAGAAAACAGGCTAGAACTAACACCAAAACAAATACAACGCTAAAGATGTATTGCGAAATAACGAGCGAATCCTTATCGGTGTTCCGATATTTATGCAAGAACTCATCCAAATATCCAGGATTATTTAAAGCTCTCGCTGCGCCCATTAGAGGATTGCAAAGAAAAAGGGCAAAGAACAAGCGAAAAAACCAATTATGAGATATTGCAATACTACTGATTAGATCAGGCAAAATCAGAAAAGCAAACGCAATAAGACCCGAAAAAAACCATAACAACACGGCGACAAACTTGTATTTCATGTTATATCCAAATAAAGCGAAGACTGATGACAGCTTTATACATACAATTTATTTTAAAATAATAATACATCATAATAAAAGCCAATTGCCGATTAAAGTGCAAACAGAAAAATTAAATCATTCACATTTGTCTGTGTGGAACCCGGCTTCAACAAATCATCCAGCGCGGCGAAGAAGTGATACGAGTCATTGCGCGCTAGAAATTCAGTCGGATTCAATTCCAACGCTTCAGCTCTTGACTTCGACTCGTTCGTGATGACCGCGCCTGCCGCATCAGTGGGACCATCTTCGCCATCGGTGGCGAGAGAGATCAATATCACGTTTTCCAAATCGGCCAACGCGGGCAGAGCGGATAAAACCAATTCCTGATTCCTTCCGCCCAGACCGTGATCCTTTTGGAGCGTGGCTGTTGTCTCGCCGCCCGCGATTAAGCAAAATGGTCGAGTCTTGTATTTCATGGCTACGCGCAGGCGTGAAACGAGATCAATTCCAACTCGGCGCGCTTCGCCTTGCAAGGTGGACGTGAGCAAAGTCGAATCAAATTCTTCCTGCCGCGCTTGAGTTAACGCAGCTTGAATCGCGATGCGATTGCTGGCAATGATTTCATTTTGGACGCGCGAGAAGATGACGTCATTCGGTTTCAAAGATTCGGCCAACGCCGGAATGATCGAACTTGGAATTTTCGATTCAAGATCATATTTGCGAATAATCGCGAGCACATCTTCGCGCGAGGTTGGATCCGGCGCGGTCGGCCCGGAAGCAATCGCTGATAACGGATCGTTAACCACATCGGAAAGAATCAAACTTAAAATATGCGCGCCATTCGCAGCTTTCGCCAATCCCCCGCCCTTGACGCGATCGAGATGACGGCGCAGCGTGTTGATCTCGTCGATACGGGCGCCGCAAGCCAATAATTCAGAAGTCAGCGCGCGCAAATCTTCGAGTGAAACGAAAGGCGCGGTCATCAAAGCCGAGCCGCCGCCCGAAATTAAACAAATAAGCAAATCGTTTGCATTGAGACGCGATACAAAATTCAATGCGGCTTCACCGGCAGCGAGGCTGCGCGCGTCCGGGACGGGATGCCCGCCTTCCATAACGGTCAGCAGATTTGCTCGCGGAGAGGAAGCGTGCTTTGTGATGACAAGCGCGTCGTCAGGATGAACAAATCCAATTAAAGATTCCGTCATCGGCAGCGCAGCTTTTCCAAGTCCCAACGCAAAGACGCGCTTCGCCGCGGGCAGCGAACGTTCTTCGAGATAACGGCGCACAGCCGCGCCTGGCTCGACCGCGTCCAACGCTGCCGCGAGAATTCGTAACACGCGCGGGTCATGCAAGCTGTGAGTAGCGAAACGATTCCCGTCCATTTCGGTTATCATAACAGATATAGTTCAGGAGTTGCGTATGGCAAAGCCAAAAGTTTTTGTGACGCGCGTGATCGCGGAGCGCGGGCTGAATATCATCAAGGATTTTTGCGAGACAGAAATTTGGCCGGATGAGTTACCACCGAGTCATGCAGTTTTACTTGAAAAGGTGCGCGGCATGGATGGCCTGGTTTGCATGTTGACCGATCACATCAATGAAGAAGTGATGGAGGCGGGCAAACAACTGAAAGTCATCAGCAATCATGCGGTGGGCTTCGATAACATTGATGTAAGCGCGGCTACTGTGCGTCGCATCCCGGTTGGCAACACGCCCGATATTCTCACCGATGCCACCGCCGATTTTGCGTTCGCGTTGATGATGGCCGCAGGCCGCCGTTTGATGGAAGGCGAGCATTATGTGCGCGATGGTAAATGGAAAACATGGAGTCCGTCTCTATTGCTCGGCGTGGATTTCAAAGGTGCGACGCTTGGTCTGATCGGCTTCGGGCGAATCGGCAAGGCAATGGCACGCCGCGCGGCAGGCTTCGAGATGCGCGTACTCTTTTATGATCCGATGGAGACCAAACCCGATTCCGATATCAAAGCGGCGCAAGTGGATTTGGAGACTCTGCTCGAGGAGTCGGATTTCATTTCGCTTCATACCCCGCTCACACCTGATACTCACCATTTGATCGACGCGGCCGCCCTGGCAAAGATGAAACCTAACGCGGTGCTGGTCAACACTGCGCGTGGACCGGTGGTCGATCTCGAAGCTTTGTATCAAACTCTGAAGGAACACCGCATCTTCGCGGCCGGACTCGATGTCACTGAACCCGAGCCTCTGCCGAAAGATCATCCGTTGCTGACTCTCGAAAATGTGCTGGTGATGCCACACATCGCCAGCGGAAGCAAGACCACGCGCGACAAAATGTCCTGGATCGCCGCGCAGAATTTGATCGCGGGATTGAAAGGCCAGCGTTTGCCGAATTGCGTTAATCCGCAAGTGTATACAAAATAAGATTCGCCACAAAGGCGCGAAGGCGCAAAGCTTTTTCAACGCGAATTACGCTAATTGACGAATGGCGCGAATAAATTTTAAAATATTCGCGCCATTCGTTCATTCGAGCCATTCGCGTTTCAGGGCTTTCAGCGAATCAAAAGGCCTCTTGCGAGGCCTTGATTTTCATAAACTCACTGGCTTTCCCGTGCGCGCCGATTCGAGCAGCGCCAAAATCGTAGCTGTGTTTCCACGGCTGTCCGCCAAACTGACGCGCGGTACACTGCCTGTCACGATAGCATCGTACATATCTTCCACTTCGCCGATGTAAAGTTCCTGGCCGGGGATTTTGATCTTTTCGGTGTTGCCATCGCGAGTCAAATAGATTTCTTCTTTTCGATTCGGTTTGAACGGAAGCGGAATCCGCAACACGCCTTCCGTGCCGACCACTTCCATAAACTGCTCAGACGGAAGTTTGAATCCGCAATTAAATTGCGCGTTGACCTCATCTGAGAAATGCATTTGGCCCACAAAGACAAGGTCCACACCCTCATCGCTTAGAATCTGCGCGCCATACACTTCCTGTGGATTGCCGCCCGCGATATAACGCGCGTAACTGATCGGATAACAGCCCACATCCCAAATGCTGCCGCCACCAGTTTCCTTTTGCAAACGAATATCGCCCTCGCGCGTCAGTGTAAACGAGAACGCGCCGCGAATGATTCGCAAGCTCCCAAGCTGCCCGCTTTCGACGATCTCTTTCACCTTCAACGTTTGCGGATGATGGCGATACATAAACGCTTCTGCCGCGACCCTGCCGGTTTCGTGTGCGGCGGACGCGATGTCATCCACTTCGGCCAAGGTCAACGCCAACGGCTTCTCACACAGAACGTGTTTGCCAGCGCGCAACGCTTTGATCGTCCATTCCGCGTGCAAATGATTCGGCAGCGGATTGTAAATTACATCGATGTCAGGATCGGCCAACAGCGCTTCATAACTTCCCAGCGCGCGCGGGATGTTCCACTGGCGCGCGTACGCGTCAGCGGTGGATTGGCTTCTCGAAGCCACAGCAGCCAACCGGTTCCGCTTGGAAGTGTTGAGAGGCGTAATCAAAGCCTCATTGATGCG
>DATKNJ010000128.1:0-3858 GCA_035541395.1 Anaerolineales bacterium | reverse complement strand
TAGGGGCGAACCGTATACTTCACACCAAGAAGAATATTCATTATTGAACTGCGGAGGCAATCCATGTTCGACCAACAATTAATGGGTTATTTCAATTTCGATCAGACCGATTTGCAAGCCAATCGGAACGGTCAGTATACTGAAAAGCAAAAAGCGCGCCTTTTGAAGGAAGATAAAAGAGACCGCATAGGAAGCGTCCTTGGCGGAGGATTTCTGCTCCTGATCGGATTGGTCGGATTGGCAATTGCCATCGCAGCAGGAATCGCAGATCCAGATTGGGGCTTTCGAATCGGGTTTGGATTTGGGTTCGGTTGTGTCTGGCCGCTCGTATGGGGCGGACTCGGCATTTCCATTATGAGCCGCGGGTTCAGCAAATTTCAAGTGAAGCTCATGCGCGCCATGGGGCCGGTCAATATTCTTAAAGTGGAACGGACATCGTCGCATACCGATTCAGATGGCTTCACTCATACGAGTCATTATTTTGTGTATGAATTGCACGTAGGCGGTAAATCGTTCGATGTCAAAGATGAATTGGCAGATATTATCATGCAAGGTGACACGTATGCCTTTTATTACACAGAAGGCAGCGAAAATGAAATTCTCTCCGCAGAGCTTCTTTCCAAGGCTTGAATCTACAGCTTTGTTGTTAATTTTTCTCTATCCCTGGTTTTGGCTTTATGGTATAAAAACAGTGCCCTGCTGTGTGCGTGATGTTGCCTACCCCGTTTTGAACCAACATCAACAAAACGGATCCTTATCTTGAAGAAATCACGCGATAGGCCTGAGCCAAGGCGGCGTTTCCCGGTCAGGATCCACCTGCGAAAGCAGGTTCAAAACCCGGCATCACACGGCATGTGCGGGGTATTTTTTGGGTAAAAATCAGGCAGAGTCTTTGACTCTGCCTGATTTGATTCACTGGTTTAAACTTTACTTTTTGGGAATTTGTAAGACCTGCCCCACACTGATCGAATTAGGATTGGTAATGTTGTTCAGCTTGATCAGCGCGTCGAGCGTGACGCCATATTTTGTGGCGATCGCGGTGAGATTGTCACCAGCCTTGATTGTATACGTGACGCCAGAGGAAACAGGCGCTGCCATTGCGGGGATATTCAACTGCGTGCCCGCCGGGATTAATTGCAGATTCGCGGCGGTCAATTGCGAGAGCGTGATCTTATTTGCCTGCGCAATTGAGTCAAATGTATCGCCAGATTTGACGGTATACATTGTTGGCTGAGTCGACGGAGTCGTAGTAGGAGTCGTTGTGGTAGTAGTGGTCGTGGTCGTCGTCGAAGTGGAACCAGTTCCCGTGTCCGCAGGAGGCGTTGCTTTGGCTAAAGCGTACAACTCATTCAGTGAATAGCGATACACATCCAGGTCAACCAAAACAGGCTTGGTCATGGCTTGATCCTGGAAGATTCCATCCAGCTTGTCATGGTCGCCGCTATATTGCCAGAAGGACCAAGTTCCCCAGCCGGGCGCATCTGCGGGCTGACCGCCATCTGCGGAATAACTGTAAAAATATTGCGCCAGCCATGTGTTATAGTTTGACGCCCACGAGGGAGCCTTTCCATTGATGGTCAAACTTTGGTTTAGGAATGACACGCGCGAATAGACCAACGGCCGGCGGCCCGTTTGCTGCTCGACGCGCGTGAGCCACTTTTGAGCGTTGGCCACAAATTGCGCATTCGAAGCGCCTTGATTGTTCGTTTCCTCAATATCCAAACACGGCGGCAGGTCGCCATCCTGCACCGTCACCTTGGATAAAAAGTAATCCGCCTGTTGGGTGCCGTCGATTTGTGCGCGCAAATAATGATAGGCACCGCGCAAAATTCCAACCGATTTCGCGCCTACCCATTGATCGTTGAACTTTTCACTGAAATAAGCATTCCCCTCTGTCGCCTTGATGATGGCAAAGTAGATGTTCTGCGCCTTCACCTTTTGCCAATCGATATAAGGATCGTACGCCGACACATCGATACCATGTATATAGCTCATACTCTCTCCAGTTTTTAAGAATGAATGGATTGAAAAACAACTGACAGCATTATGGTAGCATGAAACCAAATCCACTTCAAGATGAACTTTCGCTTCGTCCGCCGCCCGCGGCTGCTTCCGTTTCCCGGCTTGACGCGCCCTTCGAGTTGAGCAAGAATCGGGTGGCCGCGCGCGGCAGAGACTTATACAATGGGAGCAATTCACCAAAGGAGCCTCGCATGAACCATCCTCCCGTCGATTACCGTCAACTGAATGCAGATTATCCGCTGATCGAACAGGCCATCGAGTACATCGAACAACACGCTGCCCGCCAGCCGGAATTAAGCGAAATCGCCAGTGCGGTCGGCTTGAGCGAATTCCATTTTCAGCGCGTGTTCACACGTTGGGCCGGAATCAGCCCGAAACGTTTTCTGCAATTCCTGACGAAAGAAAGCGCCAAGGGTTTGCTCGACCAGTCCGAAAATTTACTCGATACCACGCTTCAAGTCGGACTTTCGAGTCTCGGCCGTTTACATGATTTGTTCATCACCACTGAAGCGGTGACGCCGGGCGAGTACAAGAGCCGCGGTACAGGCTTGACCATCCGTTATGGCCTGCATCCAACACCCTTTGGTCAGTGTTTAATCGGTGTGACGGAACGCGGCATTTGCCATCTCAGCTTCGTAGAAACCAGCGAAGGTAACGCGGTAGATGAACTGGCCGCAGAATGGAAACAAGCCAAAATGATCGAAGACCCGCACATCACGGCTTCCTTTATTGAACCGATCTTCAACATCAGTCATCACCGTGACCAGCCTTTGCAAGTTTACCTGCGCGGCACGAATTTCCAGATCAAAGTTTGGGAGGCGCTGCTGCGGATTCCACCCGGACACGTGACCACCTATCAGCAGATCGCGCAGCAGATTGGGCGTCCGAGTGCGATGCGAGCGGTGGGAACCGCGGTCGGACACAATCCCATCCCGGTGTTGATCCCTTGTCATCGCGTCATCCGCAAGTTGGGCGAGTTCGGAAATTATCGGTACGGCTCGGCGCGTAAGAAAGCCCTGCTCGGTTGGGAATTCTCGAAGACAAACCTTAAACCTATTGCAATGGAGTGATGAGTGAAAACAAAAATCTGGATTGCTTTGATCGCGTTATATATTGTTTGGGGTTCGACCTATCTTGCGATTCGATTCGCGGTCGAAACGATTCCGCCCTTCCTGCAAGCCGCAATGCGCTTTTTGATATCGGGCTTAATTCTGTTGATATGGCGACGCACAGCCGGCGATCCGTGGCCGACGCGGCGTCAATGGATCTCCGTGGCAATAGTCGGCGCGGCACTGCTGCTCGGCGGAAATGGTTTGGTCTCATTCGCAGAGCAACATATTCCATCCGGTATCGCGGCTTTGATCGTTGGCACGACTCCACTTTGGTTGACCATCATCGAAGCGATTCGACCGCGCGGTGCGCGGCCCAGTTGGCAATCCATCGTTGGCTTGTTGATTGGCTTTGGCGGCATCTTCTTGTTAGTCGGCCCAACAGAATTTGGCAACTCACAGACTCGATTCAATTCGCTTGCATTGATAGCAATCATCGTCGCGCCATTCCTGTGGTCGCTCGGATCGATTTACAGCAAAACGGCTGACACGCCCAAGTCTACTTTGATGAGCACCGGCGCCGAAATGCTGACGGGAAGCCTGATGTTGTTTATCGTGAGCGGAGTCATCGGAGAATGGCATGGCTTTGAGTTATCAAAAGTTTCTGCGTCTTCATGGCTGGGACTAGGTTATCTCATCGCCATTGGTTCGCTGATTGGCTTTGTGGCTTACGGCTGGCTACTACAAAACGCGCCCGTGTCGTTGGTAGCCACGTACGCGTATGTGA
>DATKNJ010000127.1:0-15393 GCA_035541395.1 Anaerolineales bacterium | reverse complement strand
TGGAAGACCTATCGCAAACGTCCGCGCAACGAATGGCTGGCGGCGCGCTGGCAGACGCGCGTGTATCGGGCGCTGCTATCGCAGGCGGGAAGCCAACTAATCCCCAAAGGGGACGCTGACGGCGGGCAACCATTTCACCCGGAACGAATCGAAATGGTCTATTGGTTCGCGGACTTCCCCACTGAGTCGGCGCGCTTCGCGTATGACGCGGCGCAGTTCAAACGCGATTGGGACGCGCTGACGAAACTGGCGCAGGAGATTTCATCCGTTTCGGACTTTCCGTTGACGGACGACCGCCAAAAGTGCCTGTTCTGCCCGTATCGCTCGTACTGCGACCGCGGCGCAGAGGCGGGTGCCAGCGATCAGGCTGAAGCCGAGATGGAGGCCGAGGCACTGTTCGATATTAACTTTGAACAGATCGGGGAGATTGAGTTTTAGTATTTATATGTCATTCTGAGCGAAGCGAAGAATCTCTTACAGAGATGAATGAGACTCTTCGGTCGCGAAGAACGTTCCCTCAGAGTGACACAAGCTCACTTCAAATAAATACCAAAATGATTCGCGACGGGCCGCTGGCGGCCGGGCAGATAACTATCCACCGGGGAATTCAAAATCTGCGGCGCGCCGTCCTTGCCTTGAATCACCAGCGTAGATGAACCGCCGCCGTCCAAATTCATGGCATAATACGCGCCGAGATCAGCCATCAATTGAGCCAGTTCTTTGAAAGTCGCGCCTTCGCTGTAAAACGGCTGGCGTCCATCCACTACCACGAGATAGACATAACGTCCGTTTTTGTTGACTCCAATCGCAGTGCGCGGATTTAACTTGGAAGCATCCAAGCCTTCAATAGGCTTGCCTTGCAAGACCAACATGCGATCGCCCGAAAGTGCGTTATAGATTCGTCCCGGCGCTTTATCGAAAGTAATCTCGCCGCGGCGGCTGATGTACATCGTCGGTTCGAGGTTTGGATTATCCACGCCGTGCGAATAAATATCGCCGTCCGGGGCGGCAAATCCGTTCGGCGTGACCGGGTCGCCAACATGCGGATAATAGTCCGCGGGCGTGTGCGACCACCACGGAAAGAATCCATCGCCGTTGACCGCGATCTGCACACCGAATTCCCTCATGAACTGCGTGGTAGTACGCGCATTCAACGGCGCGCCGGTTTTGTGATCCGCGGGCGTGACGAAGAAAGATTCTTTGGTCGCGCGCCGGTCGACGATCAGGACATGCACGATCATGGAGTGCGGCACAACGCGCACGATGCGACGATACGTCACGCCGTTGAAAATCTGCTCTTTGAGCGGAATCGGCGCGGGGCGTCCGCGTTCGTAAATCCGATAGCCGCCGATCAGCACGGCCAGAACTATCAGGACAATCATTGGAATACGCCAAATCTTGCGGGATTTCTTAGATTTCATTTTTGGATAAGAGTCGGTGGTTTCGATACCTCACCCGCACTTGTGTGCAGGTGCAAGTGTCGTACTCAGCCACCAACTTCTTTAGCACAAAGATTATACAAAAAGAAATTCTTTCGGAAACAAAAAGAGACAGGCGATTGCCTGTCTCTTTACATACTTTTACTCTACGTTACGATCTCTTGTTCAGCTTGCCGCATGGATTGAAAGGATTGAATCGCCACTTCCAACATGGTCAAATCCGGTTCGCGCGTGGTCAGGTGCTGCAACGCCAAATTGGGTTTGATGATCCACTGCACGAAGCGGCTGTCCAAATGATTGGCCGTCCAGCGGATGTATTCGACCGCGATGCCAGCCAGCACGGGAATCAATAACACGCGGCTGACCAGTCGCCAGAAAATTGGCAGCGGCCCCAAGGCGGTGAAGACCAAAATCGAAACCAGCACCAGAGTCAAAAGAAAAGCCGTGCCACAGCGCGGATGCTCAAGCGAAAACTTCTTCACCGATTCGGGAGTCAATTCCGCGCCGGCTTCAAAGGCGTTGATGGTCTTATGCTCCGCACCGTGATACATGAACAGGCGCTTGACATCCGGCATGAATCCAATTGCCCAGATATAACCAACCAGCAAAAGCAATCGAATCAAGCCCTCGATCAAATTGCCGATCCACAACGCGGCGGTGACGTTCGATGTCAGCCAGTGACCGATCCAACCGCCGAGCGCGGCGGGCAGCAAAAAGAAGAGAGTCACTCCAATCGCGAGAGACAGGCCAAGGGTCAAATAAAGAGCCGGACCTTCCAGCTTTTCATCTTCACCGGTTTGCGTGTTGGCCGAAATCGTCAGTGCGCGCATCCCAAGTCCCAATGCATCCCACAATAAAATCACACCGCGTAGAAACGGAATCTTTGTGATGGCAGAGCGATAGACTGCGTCGAGTTTTTCGGTGTGCACCGCGATCTTTCCATCCGGCGCGCGCATCGCAATGGCGAAGGCCTTCTGGCCGCGCATCAACACGCCTTCGATCACGGCCTGCCCGCCGTACGAAATAATTCGATCTTCAGCCATATTAGAAATTGTAAAAGAAGTTGATGAGCGCATCGATACCCTTCTTCCAGGTGGGCAAATGCAAACGCTCGTTCGGTGAATGAATATTGTCGTCGGGCAAGCCAAAACCCGTCAGCACGGACTCGGCGCCAATGTGCTGCTGCAACTGGACAACAACTCCGATCGAACCGCCCTCGCGCCTGAACAGGGGCTCCAGACCCCATACACTCTGAAAGGCTTTCGCCATCGCTTTCACGCCCGCGCTCTCGCGTGACGTAATGGCCGCGCCCGCGTTATGCAAGCTTTTCACTTCCCAACGAATATCTTTGGGCGCGTTCATTTCCATGTATTTGACCAACTGCTGATACGCTTCTTCCGGAGTCTGATCGGGCACCAAGCGACAGGAAATCTTAGCCATCGCCCAGGCCGGGAGAACGGTCTTGCTGCCCTCGCCAGTGAAACCAGAAAGGAAACCGTTCACCTCCAAAGTTGGCCGCGCACCGACGCGCTCCACCGGAAGAAATTCAGGCTCACCCCATAGCGCGGGAACTTTGGTCTGCTCTAAATAGACTTCAGGCGTTTCCGGCAAACGCGCGAAATCTTCATGCTCTTCCTTGGTGATCTTGCGAACCTTATCATAGAAACCCGGCAAGGTGATATGTCCATCTTTATCATGCATGCCCGCCACTAATTCGATCAGCGCTTGCGCCGGATTGTGAACCGTACCACCGAATAAACCGGAATGCAGATCACGGTCTGGACCATAGACGCGAACTTCGGCATACATGAGTCCACGCAAGCCGTATGTAATAGTCGGCTTATCGGCCGAGATCATGCCCGCATCCGGATTGAGACATACATCGCAAGCCAATAATTTTTTATTTGCCTGAATGAAAGCATCCAAGTGTTCGGAACCGATTTCTTCTTCGCCCTCGATCAACCACTTAATGTTGACCGGCAGTTTATCCGTTTTGACAATGGACTCAACGGCTTTGAGCGAAGCAACCACCTGCCCCTTCATATCCGAAGTGCCGCGACCAAAAATATAATCGCCGCTCAATGTCGCCTTGAATGGATCATTCTCCCATAACTCAATCGGATCCACTGGCTGCACATCATAATGACCATAGATCATCACAGTCGGTTTGTCTTTGCCGGCCTTCAACCATTCACCGTACACGACCGGATGCCCAGCGGTCGGCATGATCTGGACATTGTCCATGCCAAGCGAACGCAATTGCGACGCGACCCATTCTGCACCGCGCGCCACATCCGGTTTATATTCGTTGCTGGTAGAAACCGAAGGAATCGCGACGATCTCTTTCAGCGAATTCAGAAAACTTTCGTAATTTTGATGAGCATAATCGAGCGCTTTTTGAAGGCCGGCCATATTACCTCTTCCTCTACTAGAAAACAGTTTGGATATTCTCTTACAAATTCTATTTCATTTTTCAGGAGAAAACAACTCGAAGCCATGGATCGCTTCGAGTGTCTTGAAATTCATTTTTCCATCACAGATTCACAAAATATTCCCGACGATTCTACAACGCTATTAAGGCGAGTTCGTCACTTCCGGCGTTGGTTCCAAGCTGCGCCGCGTGACGAGATACCAATTGGAGATGAACGCCAGTCGGTCACTGGTATCGTACATCGGCGCGACTTGAACGCCTTGCACTTGCGCGTCCACACCATAGGAATATACCGGATAATACAACGGCAGTGACGGCAACTCTTTGGAGAAGACCACCTGGAAGTTGCGATACAGCCGCGCCCGCACCGTGAAGTCGGCTTGCGTGCGCGCGGACTCGAGATATTCGCTGGCGTCGCGGTTATCCCATTGCGAGTAATTCTGTCCGCCAGTGGCTTCCGCCTGATGCCAGAACAGATACGGATCCGGATCTGGAGTGCGAGCCGTATTCAAATCTGCCAGCGCGGCCTGATAATTGCGCGGCGTGAGAAAATCCGAAATCAGCGACTCATATGTCACAGGTTGCAAATCCACTTTCACACCGATTTGTGCCCAATCATTCTGAATGGCTTGCGCGACCTGTGTATGAAGCGCGTCATTGGGATGAACCAATGTGAAAGACAACGGCTGCGAATCCTTGGCGCGGACATCGCCGCCAGTAGCCGGAATGACATATCCCTCGGATTTCAACAACGAAATCGCCGCATCGGGATCGTAATCAATATGCTCGATGCCATCATAGTAAGCCCACGAGCCAGGCAGGATCGGCCCATCGGCCACAATCCCTTGTCCCTGCAAAAAGTTCGACACGATAGCGTTGCGATTCAATCCAAGAATGAGCGCGCGGCGCACATTGGCATTTTGGAAAAACGGCACCGACGAATTGTTGAGATTCAGGAACACCAGACTCAACTGCGGCAAACGACTCGTGTAAATGGACAAATTCGGTTCAGCCAAGGCCGCTTGCAAAATGTCCGGCGTGATCTGGCTGATGCCCAACACTTCGCCTTGTTTGTACGCGTCCAAGGCGCTGGCCGCGCTTGAATAATAGCGAAACACCACTTGCGGGATATAAGGCTTTTTCAAATAATAATTGTTATTCAATTGAAGAACCACGCCCTTGATCTGTCCACCGTCGACGATCAAGTGATCGAGTTTATACGGGCCAGTGCCCACCGGCTGGAGATTGAAGTTTGAACTGGAAAGTTGTTCGGGTGTTGTTGAATCAAGCAGATGCTTCGGCAAAACACCAAACGACATGTAATCGAGGAATGGAGCAAACGGTTCCGGCAGTGTCAGCTTCATGGTCTTATCGTCCAACTTCTTGACATCAATTTGTCCCCATAGATCCTTGATGTCCTGCGGGAAAAGCGAACCACTACTCTTGATCAAATCAATCGTAAAGATCACATCATCGGTGGTGACGGGTTGGCCATCCTGCCAAAGGGCGTTCGAGCGGAGCGTGAAATTGTAAACGGTGCCATCTGCTGAGGTCCCCCATGATTCGGCCAAATCCGCTTGAGGCAACCCGTGTTCATCGAAACGAATCAATCCACTGTAGATCAAGCGGTCCACATCGCGATCAGCCGGATTGTTCCAATCCAATATCGGGTTGAGTCGCCCCATCGCGCCAATTAACGCCTCTGTATACACGCCACCAGTAGTCGGCTGAGGCAGCAGCGGCGCCACCACAGGCTGCTGACTTAACAATAAGATAGCTACTACCACGAGGGTAACAGCTACAACCATAATTTGCCAACGCAAACGTTTCATACACAAAAAAGAAAGGCCGCATGCCGCGCCGACGGTTCAGTCAGCGAGCGGCGGCCTCTCCTCACTTGGGCTCTCTATTAGCGAACTATGAAAAGGACAGTCATGACCAGCGCGAAGAAAACCACGCTGAGAACGATCGTCACCCAAAATAGAACGCGCTCGATGCCGCGGCGCGCGGTAAAAACGCCGCCAGTGTCCGAGCCGGTCAATCCGCCCAGACCTGCGTTTTTGCTCTGCAGGATTACGCTGATAATCAAGCTAGCCGAGATTATAATCAGCGCGATATCGAAAAAGTTAGTCATGCGTGTGCCTCCTTAAAATGAGCGGGCACATTATACCTGTCTGGAAGGGAAATCGTCAACAAGGCCTTATGCAAGAAATCGTCGTCAATCTCCACATGCATACACGCTACTCGGATGGTACCGGCACGCACCGCGATATCGTCCGTGCGGCCTTCAAAGCCGGTGTGGATGCGGTCATCGTGACGGATCACAATACGCTGGTTCAGGGATTTGAAGGATACTACCGCGAACAGAATCGCCGCCTGCTGATGTTGATCGGCGAGGAGATTCACGACCAGGACCGCGACCCGCAAAAGAATCATCTGCTGGCATTCGGCGCGGGACGTGAGCTTGCTACGTTTGCCGATGAGCCTCAATTGCTCATCAACAAAGTCCGCGAGGCAGGCGGGTTGGCTTTCATCGCGCATCCAAATGATCCGGCCGCGCCGGCGATTGGCGAAACCGACATCACCTGGGTGGATTGGTCAGTGCAAAATTACACGGGCATCGAACTATGGAACTCGCTTAGCGAATTCAAAACAGTGCTGCCGACTCTTGTGCACGGTATATTCTACGCATTTTTTCCTTATTTGATCGCGCGCGGTCCGCTTCCTGAAACACTGGCGAAATGGGATGAGCTACTCAACAATGGTCAACGCGTCGTTGCCATCGGCGGCTCGGACGCGCATGCTTTGCATCTATCTGCAGGGCCGCTTTACCGAGTTATCTTTCCATACGAGTTTCACTTCCGCGGCGTGAACACACATGTGGTTTTGCCCGAACCTTTAAGCGGCGACGTCAACGCGGATAAACGCCTTATTTATGAATCCATGGCGGCGGGCCGTTGTTTTGTAGGATACGATTTGCCCGCTTCGACGCGCGGCTTTCGCTTCACCGCACAAGGCTTTGAAAAAACAGTCATCATGGGCGAAGAAATTTCAGCGCGCAATGGTGTTACGTTGCAAGCGCATTTGCCGTACCCGGCAGAGATTCGACTCATCAAAGACGGGGCAGTCTTGAGAATTTGGAAGAATCACCAGAATTGTGCACACATCGCCACCGAGCCGGGGATTTATCGAGTCGAGGCGTATCGGAATTATTGGGGAAGGAAACGCGGCTGGGTTTTCAGCAATCCAATTTACGTGAGGTAAGACGCATAACTCCAAGGCAAAGTCAAAGCTTATTATACGGAAGCAGGGCAAGGTCAAGAACGAAGCGGAATCCTATCGTTTCTATGGTAAAATTCGGCCAGATTGTAAGAAGGTACGTTCATCGTGCCTTTCCGCTCCCGACGCATCTACGGTGTGAACGTGAGCAATCCCATGGAAAGGAGGCATCCCTATGCACAACTACGAATTGGTTTGTATTGTCCAGCCCGACTTGGACGAGGCTGCCTTTAACGGCGTGCTCGACCGTGTCAAAGGCTGGGTGACCGAGACTGGTGGAAGCGTGGATAAAGTGGATATCTGGGGCCGCCGTCGGTTGGCTTATGAAATCCGCAAGCAACGCGAAGGGCAATATGTTCTGTTGAACATTTCGCTCAATCCCGCCAGCGCCGCCGAACTGGAGCGTAATATCCGCTTCCAGGAATCGGTGATTCGTCACATGCTCACGCTCGTTGGATAACGATTGATTTTAGAAGCGACTGCCCGGTTATTAATAAGGAGAATGCTATGAGCCGAGGCCTGAATAAAGTGATGATTATTGGCCATCTGGGACGCGATCCTGAAATGCGTTACACCCCTTCTGGCCGTCCGGTAACCACCTTCACGGTGGCAGTCAGCCGTTCGTGGAACAGCGCTGATGGCGAACGCCACAGCGAAACCGAATGGTTCAGCGTGGTAGCCTGGGGTAACCTGGCTGAAATCTGCAAACAGTATCTCGTCAAAGGCCAGCAAGTTTATATCGAAGGCCGTCTGCAGACCCGTCGCTGGGACGATAAAGAAGGCGTCAAGCACACCAGTGTAGAGATCGTTGCCAACGAGATGATGATGTTGGGCGACCGCCGCGACGCAACGAATAGTCATGGCCAGGATGTCGAAACTGCCCCAATGGACGAGCCAGTAGCAAACGAGGATGAATTTCCGTTCTAGCCTTTTCGAGGCTAAATAAATTTGGAGTAAAGAATGACCGAAGAACAAATCATGGAAACCGAAGGCAGCGGCGGCGGTGAGCGCCGTTTCTTCGCCAAACCAAAAACCTGTCAATTTTGCGCAGATAAGCAACTGACAATCGATTACAAAAAAGTGGACTTGTTGAGGCGCTACATTACAGACGAAGGCAAGATCCGCCCGCGCCGCCAGACCGGGGCCTGTGCGCGTCACCAACGCGTGGTCGCGGCCGCCATCAAGCGCGCCCGCCAAATTGCCCTCTTACCTCACACCGGTAAACTCTGGGACGATACACGCAGCTAATTGCATTGAACAACGACACGGGGCATGACGAGTAAACCGCGTCATGCCCCGACTTTATGTCTATTAGGAGAACGAATATGCCCAACGAACGCGGCCAAAAGCCCGTCGTCCACACCAAAAAACACGTCGCGCGCCTGGAACGAGAACGCCGTCAAACGCGCTTGATCCTCTACTCCTTCATCGGCATTCTGGTCGTCACTGTTGGCTTGTTGGTCTATGGCTATTTGGACATTACCTATTTTCAGCTCTTACAGCCAGTTGCCAAAGTGGGAAATGCTGAAATCACGACACGCGAGTTTCAAGCCCAGGTTCGTTTACAGCGCAGCAACATGCTCAACACCTACCAACAATACTCGCAGTTCGGCCAGATGTTTGGCATGGATTTCAGCAGCCAGCTTCAACAGATCCAATCTCAACTCGACGACACACAAGGCCTTGGACAGACAGTTTTGGATCAAATGATCAATAACGAGTTGATCCTTCAGGAAGCGGCCAAGCGCGGTATCACAGTTAGCGACGCACAGCTCGAAAGCGAGATTCAAGGCGGATACAATTATTATCCGAGCGGCAGCCCGACTCCCACGATCACGCCGACAGAAGTCACTGAGCCGACTCTTTCCTCAGACGTTCTGAAGTATGTAACTGCCACCGCGACACAGACTCCCACTCCTGCAGGTACATCCACGCCGGGCGAAACGCCAACAGCAACAGTCGTTCTCGGTCCCACCTCGACCGGAACATTGCAACCGTCTTCAACGCCAACAGCCACCGAAACGCTTACGCCGACCGCCACTGCTACTGCAACAGAGACTCCCGGACCGACCGCCACAGCCTCCCCCACTAACACACCCTACACATTACAGGGATTCCAACAGCAATATCAAAAGAGTCTCACGCAACTCGATAAGATGGGTTTAACAGAGGCGCAATATCGCGAGCTTTATAAAGTCAATATGCTGCGCGAGCAACTATACGCCATCATCACCGCGAATGTACCGCATGACCAGCAACAAGCCTGGGCGCGTGAAATCGTTGTGGCAGATGAAGCTACCGCCAAAAAGGTGATCGACCGATTGAATAACGGTGAAGACTTTGGCAAGGTCGCGGCTGAAGTCTCGCAGGATACCGCTTCCGCCACACAAGGCGGAGATTTGGGCTGGTTCGCCAAAGGTGCAAAAGACGCCGCCATTGATCAAGCCGCGTTCTCTCTGCCGATCGGACAAATCAGCCAGCCGATCCAAATTAGCAATTCGCATTACGCGATTCTGCAAGTGATCGCTCGTCAGGATCATGTTCTGACGGCGGATGAATACAAGACCGCCACCGACACAGCCTTCAATGACTTTCTCACCAAGTTGCGCGATACGTACGGCGTGACTACATACGATTACTGGAAAGACCGCGTTCCTACTGAACCAAGTCTCAGTTCAATAGCCACACAAGCCGCGCTTACGCAACAACCATAACAAAAAAACTCCCGCCATTCGGCGGGAGTTTTTCATTCCAAATTTGCAGTCGGCAAAAATTCCGGTGGGCGGCGGACTTTCGTCATCTGCTCAAACACGTACGCATATTGAATCAAAGTCGCTTCCTGCCAAGCGCGCCCGAAGAACGAGATTCCAATCGGCAGGCCGTAAAGATAACCAGCAGGGACCGTGATATGCGGATAACCCGCCACCGCCGCGTAGGAAGTACTATCCATATCCCAATTGCGGCCGCCATCGCCATTGACCAAATCGATCATCCACGCTGGGCCGCCGGACGGCAAAACAATCGCAGACACGCGTCGCTTCTTCATAACGGCATCAATTCCCTCGTCCCGCGCGAGCCGATGATTCTTCTCCAACGCCGATAAATATTTTTTGCTGGTCAACGCGCCCTTCTCTTGCGCGACTTCCATGTGTTCCTGCCCAAAATAAGCCAAGACTGTTGTGCGATTATCTTCATTGAACTTAATCACATCCGCTAATGAATGAACTTTCGCACTCGGTCCCAACGCGTCGAGATAAGCATCCAGCCCGGCCTTATATTCGAAATACATAACTTCCAGTTCAGTCTTACCGAATGTATCGCTCGACTTCAACTCCACATCTACTAAAGTCGCGCCGGCTTGCTTGATCGCATCTAAACTCGAATCCATGACGGCGCGCACGCGCTTATCAGAACCAAACAGACTGCGCGCCACACCAATACGCGCGCCTTTGAGACCATTCGGATCAAGAACAGATTTGTAGTTGATCAGCCCTCGCTTCTTCCCAGACTTTGTAACCGGGTCGCGTTCATCCGGCCCTGCCAACGCCCCAAGCAGAATTGCGACATCTTCCACTGTGCGCGCCATCGGCCCCGGTGTATCCTGACTATGCGAGATGGGAATCACTCCCGCGCGACTGACCAGACCAACTGTAGGCTTGATTCCGACAATGCCATTCGTCTGCGAAGGGCAAACGATGGAACCATCAGTCTCCGTGCCCACAGCCGCGGCGCAGAAATTCGCAGCAACCGCCGCGCCCGATCCTGAAGAAGAGCCACATGCTGAACGATCCAGCGCATACGGATTGTGCGTCAGGCCGCCGCGGCTCGACCAGCCACTGGTTGAGTTCTTACCGCGGAAATTGGCCCATTCACTGAGATTGGTCTTGCCCAAAATCAACGCGCCCGCCAGCCGAAGTTTTTCCACCAATCCCGCATCGCGCATGGCGCGGCTACCTTCCAAAGCCAGCGAACCAGCCGTGGTTTGCATCTTATCGGCAGTGTCGATATTATCTTTGAGCAGAATCGGGATTCCGTGCAATGGGCCGCGCACCTTGTCAGCTTTGCGTTCCGCGTCCAACGCGCTGGCAATCGCGAGGGCGTCTGGATTCAATTCGATCACCGAGTTCACTTTCGGCCCGGCCTGATCGAGTGTCTCGATTCGCTCAATATATAATTCGGCGAGTTGACGGGCCGTCAACTCGCCTGATTCCATCCTGGCCTGCATTTCAGAGATTGTCCATTCTTCCATAATCAACGTCCACTACTGGTGATGTAATTCTCCAAGTGAGAGATCATATACTGTTGAGCATCTACAACTTCTTTGAGCACATCGCGTACAGAAACCAAACCCAATAATTTATCTTCATCATAAACCGGCAAGTGGCGGATATTCTTTTCGATCATCAACGCCATGCATTCTTCCAAAGGTCGATTTGCCTCTATATATAGCACTTTGCTCGTCATAATCTCTTTGACTTTGGCTGTACGAGCATTGCGGCCTTCCAAATCCAATTTGCGAACACAGTCGCGCTCGGAGAGAATCCCCTCTACAGCTTTACCACGTGTAACCAGTAACGCGCCCAAATTATGCTCAGCCATGATCTTCAACGCGTCGAACACTGTCGCATCAGGAGAGATCGAAAAGACTTCCGTACCCTTTTTACGAATCATGTCGCGGACGGTGGGCATACACAACTCCTTTCGGGTAATGGTAAATGACTTTTTTAGTATAGACGGAAATAGAACGAAAAGCAAGAAAATTGTCAAAATTTAGAACTTATTTCCTATCGAATGACGAGGCACGCTATAACAATTTTCTGTTTTATTAAAAGTTTGTGCTATAATCGCCGCCAATGAAATCCAAGCCTTGCTTCGCCAAGCACGATAACAATAACAACAATAATAACGACCGCGCGACGGTCGTTGGGCGAAGCACAGCTGGTTGACAGAGAGCAAAACACAGGTCGAACCAACCGCCCAACGGAAATCCGTTGGGCGGTTTTGCAATCATTGAGAGGCGAAATGTATAAGACTCATACGTGCGGGGAAGTTACCAACGCGCTGATCGGTCAAACCGTAACGCTGGCAGGCTGGGTGCATCGCCACCGCGATCACGGCAGCCTGCGCTTTGTGGATTTACGCGATCGTTTCGGGATTTTGCAACTGGTTGCTGCGCCGGACGCGTCACCTGCCGCACATGAATTGCTGGATGAAGCGCGGCTGGAATGGGTTCTGCAAATCACCGGCATCGTGGAAAAGCGCCCGGCAGGCATGGAAAATCTCAAGTTGCCAAATGGTGATATCGAGATTGCGGTGCGCGACGTAAAAGTGCTCAATCCATCCAAGTCGTTGCCATTCACAGTCAACAACGGCAATAACTCTCTCGATGAAAACCTGCGACTGAAATATCGCTATCTCGATCTGCGTCGCGACAAAATGTTAAAGAATCTCACGCTGCGTCACGAAGTTGTTTTGTTCATGCGCAAATATCTCAGCGAGCGCGGCTTTCTCGAAATCGAAACGCCGATTCTGTTCAAGACCACGCCCGAAGGCGCGCGAGATTTTCTCGTGCCCTCGCGCGTGTATCCCGGTCAGTTTTACGCGCTGCCGCAATCGCCGCAACAGCTCAAACAGCTGTTGATGGTCGGCGGCATCGAACGTTATTTTCAGATCGCGCGTTGCTTTCGCGATGAAGATCAGCGCGGTGACCGCCAGCCTGAATTTACACAACTGGATTTGGAAATGGCTTTCGTCGAACGCGACGATGTGTTGAATTTGGTTGAGGGACTCTTCACCAAAATGTTACCTACGGTCGCACCGGACAAAAAGCTGCTGAGGTCTCCCTGGCCGCGGCTCACGTACGAGGAATCCTTATCCCGCTTCGGGAGCGATAAGCCCGATCTGCGTTTCGGTATGGAACTTTACGATATGAGCGCGGTTTTCGCGAAGACGGATTTTTCTGTTTTCAAATCTGCATTGGAACACGGCGGAGTCGTCAAATGTATCGTCGCGGCAGGTTGCGCTGAATATTCGCGCAAACAACTCGAAGCGTTGACGTTAACGGCCAAAGAGCTCGGCGCGGGGACACTGGTCACTTTGGCGGTGACAGCTCAGGGCCTAAAAGGAAGCGGGAGCAAATCCATTCAAGAATCTGAATTGCATGAAGTTCAAAAAATCACCGGAGCAAGTGTCGGTGATTTAATTTTATTTGTGGCCGAAGAAGCGAAGGTCGCAAACAAAGTTTTGGGCGCGCTGCGCTTGCGGTTCCGCGATGAATTGGGATTGGCCAACGAAAATGTGATGGCTTTCGCGTGGGTGCTGGACTTTCCGATGTTCGAGTGGAATGAGGAGTTGAAAAAATGGGACGCGGCGCATCATCCGTTTACGATGCCGCGGCTGGACGACTTGAGCAAGTTCGAAAGCGATCCCGCTTCGATTTTATCGGACGCGTATGATATGGTGTGCAATGGTTACGAAATGGCATCGGGTTCGATCCGTATTCATCAGCGCGAGATACAATCGAAAGTGTTCCAGCTTTTAGGCATCGGTGAAGAGGAAGCGCAGCGCAAGTTTGGTCACATGCTGGAGGCGTTCGAGTTCGGCGCGCCGCCGCATGGAGGCATCGCACCGGGCATCGACCGCTTGGTGATGCTGTTGGCTGACGAGCCAAACATCCGCGAAGTGATCGCATTCCCGAAGAATTCATCGGGGCGCGATGTGATGGCCGACGCGCCCTCATTTGCGGAAGAGTCGCAATTGAAAGAATTGCATTTAAAGAAGTTGGCCGCAGATAAACACGGATAAAAAATACTGGTGGTTTTGACACCTTCGTATTCACCCACTAACAACAATAAGGATATCTTATGACCGAACACGATTTCAAAATTGATGCAGACATGGTGAAGCATGTGGCCTTCCTCGTGCGACTGGGAATCAGCGAAGAGGAAGCGCAAGGATTCAGCCAGCAGTTCTCGGCCATCATTAATTATTTCAACCTGCTCAACGAAGTGGACACGAGCAACACATTGCCCGCCACGCAAACCACACAAGCGCGCATAGTCTTGCGCGAAGATGAAACCCAACCATCGATGTCGCGCGAAGAGTTTTTACAAAACGCACCGGAACGCGAAGAAAGTTACGTCAAAGTGCCAACCGTTTTAGGGGAGGAATGATGGATTTAGGTTACATCACTTTACGAGAAGCGCAGGAATTGCTGCGCACGAACCAAGTCAGCAGTGTAGAACTGACTCAAGCCAACCTGGATCGCATTCATGAAGTGGATTCAAAGATCCGCGCATACATGACCGTGACCGACGAGTTGGCGCTCGAACAAGCGCGTCACGCGGACGAACGCCTGCGCACCGGTGAAAACGTCACCGCGTTGACAGGGATTCCGTTCGGCGTGAAAGATTGTCTATCCACGCGCGGCGTGCGGACAACGTGCTCCTCAAAGATTCTGGAAAATTATGTGCCGCAATACAACGCAACTGTCATTGAGAAATTATCTGACTCAGGCGCGGTCTTGCTCGGCAAACATAACATGGATGAATTCGGCATGGGATCATCGTGCGAGAACTCAGCATACTTTCCAACACACAATCCCTGGGATTTGACGCGCGTGCCGGGCGGCTCGAGCGGCGGATCCGCGGCGGCCGCGTCCGCGGGACTCGGCGTTTTCTCGATTGGCGAAGATACGGGTGGCTCGATTCGCATGCCAGCAGGATTCTGCAACGTGACCGGACTCAAACCTACGTATGGTCGCGTCTCGCGTTATGGATTGGTCGCACTGGTCTCGTCATTCGACTCGATTGGCCCGATGGCGCGCGATGTGTATGATGTGGCCGCGGTCACGGAAACCATTGCGGGCCAGGATCGACGCGATAGCACATCCGCTGCGATTCCCGTTCCGCAATATACAAAGTCACTGGGAAAATCAGTCAAAGGATTGCGATTGGGCGTCCCAAAAGAATATTTCGTGGCGGGCATGGAAGTTGGCGTGGAGCGCGCCATTCAAGACTCGATCAAACAATTCGAGTCGCTTGGCATGGAGATTCGCGAAGTCTCACTGCCGCACACAAAATATGGATTGCCTGTTTATTATTTGATTCTGTTCGCGGAAGCCAGCGCGAATTTAGCGCGCTTCGATGGCACGCGTTTTGGATTATCCGTACGCGACGAAGCGCAAGATGTGATCGATGTTTATCTGAAGACGCGCGAGGCTGGTTTCGGCGATGAAGTGAAGCG
>DATKNJ010000126.1:0-5231 GCA_035541395.1 Anaerolineales bacterium | reverse complement strand
GATAACTATGGCGATATTATGGTTGCTCGCCTATATGGCCCTTATCAAGCTATTCCCTACATTTGCTGAATTGCTTCAAAAGAAAGAGTCTATAGAATCCACTTTGTTATTGCCAGTGTTTCTCCTATTTGGCATTAGCGGGTTATTAATTATTCGAAGAGAAAAAACAGTAGATAAGGTTGGTTATATTATAAAAGGAGATTGGGCTATTGTTGATGGACTCCTCAGGATTCTTATTGGCTGGGGAATAGGAGCCGTTCTTGTAATATCTTTTATTTTTAGTTACCATTGGCCTTACAAATTATTACCAATCATTGATTACTAAAAAATGATTACAGACTCCTGTTTCATCTGCCGCAAACATAAGGGACTCGAAGCCGCGCCGCCCGGCGGATATATCTATGAGGACGAACATTGGATGGTTTGTCACGCGCCGGGAAAATTGGGACCATTGGGAACTTTGTTCATCGAGTCCAAACGTCACTTTCTCGATTATGCTGAAATGACGCCCGAGGAAGCAAAGTCTTTGGGAAATTTGTTGAAGAAAGTTTATTCCACGTTGAAAGAACACACACAAGCAGAACGTATTTATCAGCTTTCCACTATGGAAGGCCAACCGCATTATCATTGCTGGCTGGTGCCGCGTCGCAAAGAGGACACAGAACGCGGTTTGAAGTTTCTGGCAAGGGATGATTCTTGTGAGGAACAAGACGCAATCGCATTAGTAGAAAAGTTGCGCGGGGAAATGAGCTAACTTGATTGCCACTCTTACCATTCATCTTCACCTCCCAACTTGCTCCTCGCTCAAAGAAAAGCGCGGACGAATCAAGCCTTTGATGGCGCGTTTGCGACGCGAGTTCAACACTTCTGTGGCAGAGATGGATTTGCAAGATAAATGGCAGGAAGCGGTCATTGCTTGTGCGATGGTCAGCTCGGATAAAATTGTGTTGGAACAATCCTTGCAAAATGTGGCAAAATGGGTGGAATCTAATTGGCCGGATGGCGATGTGATCGAGCAAAAGATCGAGATTCTTTAGCAACAAAAATACAAAGGGCACAAATGAAAAACCTTCGTGCTCTTCGTGGTTAGAAAACAGGAGAAATCATGGATTTAGGACTCAAAGATAAACGCGCGCTGGTCACCGGCGCTTCACGCGGACTCGGTTACGCGACCGCGTTGACTCTCGCCAAAGAAGGCTGCCACGTGGCGATCAACAGCCGCGACAAGGCCAAGGTCAAAGCTGCGGAGCAGACGATTCAAAACGAAAGCAGGACTCAGGCAATTGGTCTCGTGGGAGATGTGAGCGATGTGCAAGCCGCGGGGAAGCTGGTCGAGTCGACAGTCGAGTCGTTGGGCGGTTTGGATATATTGATCACCAACGCCGGCGGACCACCTGCCGGGTCGTTTGAATCGTTCGACGAATCCGCCTGGCAAAACGCGGTGGAAACGTCTCTGCTGGCGCATGTCCGTTTGATCCGCGCCGCCCTCCCGCATTTGAAAAAATCAGATTCAGCCAGCGTGTTGGCTGTTGCTTCGTTCACCGTCAAAGAACCGGCGATGGGTTTAGTGTTATCTAACAGTGTGCGCGCTGCCACAGTTGGATTGATGAAATCATTGGCGTCGGAGTTGGGAAAAGAAGGAATCCGATTCAACTCGATTTTGCCCGGCTGGACGGAAACCGAGCGCGTGCAAAACTTGTTGAGCTTTCGCGCGCAAAATAGTAAAACTTCAGTCGAAGAAGAATTGGTCAAAGTGACGATGAACATTCCGCTGGGACGCATGGGCCAGCCGCAGGAATTTGCCAACGCAGCCGCGTTCTTGGTCTCACCGGCCGCGTCGTACGTGCATGGAATTGCGCTGGCAGTGGACGGTGGACTCATCAAGGGAACGTTTTAAAAAACACAAATCTTGGCGACCTGGAAACTTTGCGTTAAATCAACAATTCAAAAAATTATTTTTCAACATGAAAAAACTTTCCCATCTGACTCGCACATCGATCATGCTTGGATTCTTCTTCGGGCTGGATAAAGTTCTGGCCTTTGTGCGCTCGATTGTCATTGCGCGCGAATTCCGCAACTCGATCACATTGCTTGATACGTTCAACGCGGCCAATAACTTGCCGGATTTGCTCTTTGCCCTCATCTCTGGCGGCGCATTGGCAATGGCCTTTATTCCGCTCATGTCGGAATATCTGACCAAACAAAACCGCGACGCGGCCTGGGACTTATTTTCGCGCGTTGCCAATTTAGCTTTTGTTGCCACCTCCACTTTCGCGATTGTCATCGCCATCTTCGCCGAACCGATTGCGCGTTTTGGAATCGTGCCGGGCTTTCCGCCGGATCAGCAGCAAATCCTCGTCGAACTGATGCGCTTGAATTTAATTGGCACAGTCATCTTTTCGATCAGTGGCCTTGTGATGGCCAGCCTGCAAGCCAATCAACATTTTTTCCTGCCCGCGCTGGCGCCCATTTTCTACAACGTGGGTCAGATCTTCGGTGCGATCTATCTTGCGCCGCGCTTCGGAGTCCAGGGACTTGTTTACGGCGTGATCATCGGCGCGGTCATGCACCTGCTGATTCAAATTCCCGGTCTCGCCATGTATCACTTCCGCTGGACGCCTTCGCTCGACCTGCGCCACACCGGTTTACTCGAAGCACTGCGTCTCATCGGTCCGCGCATTCTCACCATGTTTGGCATTCAAGCCATGTTCATGTTGCGCGATAACCTGGCCTCGCTCACCAAACAAACCGGCGCGGTGACTTCACTGACATATGGCTGGATGATCATGCAAGTGCCCGAGACGTTGATCGGAACCGCGGTCGCCACCGCGATTCTGCCGACTCTGGCCGAACTCGCTTCGCGCGACGATTGGACCGGGTTCCGTCAAACAATTGAAAAAGCCTTCCGAGTCATGATCGCGTTAAGTCTGCCCATCGCGGCAGTGATGGCCGCCGGGATTCATCCGCTTGTGCGCGCAGTCTTCGGCTTCGACGAAGCCGGCACCTCCCTGCTCACTTGGACCTCGCGCGTTTATCTGATCACTTTATGCGGTTACACCATGCAGGAGGTCACCGCGCGCGCCTTCTATGCGCGCAAAGAAGCATGGTTCCCTTTCTTCGGCGTAGTTGCGCGCCTGATCATTTATGTAACGATTGGTGCCATTGCAGTAATTTATTTTAAAAATATCGGCGCACCAGTCATCGCCTTGGCCGAGATCTCTTTAACTGTGGAAGCAGTATTTATGCTGGTGTTGTTGAATCGCCGTATAAGCGAACCTGTTTCGATCAACGGTGCATTAGTCAGAGGGCTGATCGCCGCGCTGATCGGAGGCGGAATCACTTACGGTCTGGCCGTGATCTTACCCGGTTCGGCTGTCTTGACCGCGCTGCTCGGGATGGTCATCGGCGGACTGGTTGCTTTGGCAATTGTGTGGGTTGAAGCGCGTCTGTTATTCAAACTTTAGTCCTGCGGTATAATCGCCGCCATGTCCGAAAGTACAGAAAGCACCCAACCTGTTAAAACCGTGAAAAAGCGCGCAGCGAACTGGCGCGCCATCTTATTGACCATTCTGGTCGCCCTGGTCGTCTTCGCGTTAAGTGTGTTCAGCGGATATCAGTATGCGATGAGTTCGCGCATGAACGCACAACAATCCACCATCCAAAAACAATTGATGGAACAGTATCAATATGCGCTGGTGGATATCCAGTTTGCGCGCTACGACGCGGCCAAACAGCGTTTGGACTTTATCATCGCCAACAATCCGAATTATCCGGGCGCATCACAAACCCTGACCGATCTGCTGGTCAAAATGTCTATTCCGACTTCGACACCCACACTGGTCCCCACGCCCACACCGAATCCAAGCGGCGCGCAGGGTACGTTTGCCACCGCGCAGCAATATATCGCCGCCCAGGATTGGGCGAATGCCCTAGCCGCGTTGGATCAGGTCCGTAAAGAAGACTCAACCTATCAAACCGTCCAAGTGGATGGGATGTATTATTTTGCTTTGCGAAATTACGGCTACGATATGATCCTGAAGCAGGGCAACCTGGAAGGTGGCATTTACGAGCTAACTCTGGCCGAACGCTTTGGACCACTTGATAACACCGCCAGCGGTTTGCGCGAAGGTGCTCGCGCCTATCTTACTGCTTCCAGCTTTTACGGGATCAATTGGCAGCAGGCCGTGCAATACTTGAGTCAAGTGGCTTCCGGTTGGCCTTCCATGTGGGACGGCACGATGACCGCCGCGCAGCGCTATCAGATCGCCTCCATGCGTTACGGGGATCAATTGGTCTCGCAAGGACAGTATTGCGCTGCTGTGACTCAATACACCAATGCATCTACGATTGGCAACCTGGATACCGATGCCGCGAAAGGGTACAACCAGGCTTATAAAGAATGCTACCCCGCCACAGGAACGGTAGCGCCTACCTCGGCTTTAGTTGCAACCGCGACAACCGGTGGAGGTTCTGCTCCAACCGCAACGACCGGTGCGCCCGCTGCAACCAATACACCAGTTCCGAGTTCTACGCCTGCTCCACCAACGGATACGCCTGCAACACCTTGATCTCCATGCCACCCATTCCTGTTTGGGTTTTGAGTCTATTTTATTGGTTACACATGCTGGCAACCGTCACTTGGGTGGGCAGCTTGGTGGCTATCGCAGTTTTAGTACTTCCTGTTGCACAAAAGACCCTCCCCTCTGTAGAACAACTGGCGTTTATCAAAGGAATCCAACAACGACTCGAGCCAGTAGCATGGTTCAGTATTGGCATCTTGGTGGTGACCGGGTTGTTCCAAATGAGTTCAAACCCGCACTACAACGGTTTTCTCGCCACCAGTAATCAGTGGTCGCTGGCAATACTCACCAAACACGTTTTGGTGATTCTTATGATCGTGGTCAGCGCGATTTACACGTGGGACGTTTTACCCACTATCCGCCGCGAATTGTTGAGGCCAGAAAAAATTGATTCTGCACGTTTAGCTAAACTGCAAAAGCAGGAAACATTTTTATTACGAGCTAATATCGTCCTGGCGGTATTGATCCTGGCTGCAACCGCTGTGGCGAGAGCTTCATAAAGCAAAAAAATCCGACTCAGCTGAGTCGGATTTTTGATTCATAATGGATCGGAATTGGAGCGAGCACGCCGGTCAAATCGTACGTCATCGCACCTGTGATTTTGACAGGCACGATCTCTCCGACTTCGGCCTGCCCCTCCACAAAGACCAT
>DATKNJ010000125.1:0-5488 GCA_035541395.1 Anaerolineales bacterium | reverse complement strand
GCGACTTCGCAACAGCCATCTTCAAAAAATTAAGTGGCGGCACGACTGTTGCCGGGACGATGTTCATTGCGCAACAAGCAGGCATCAAAGTATTTGCTACAGGCGGCATCGGCGGCGTGCATCGCGAAGCGCGCTTCGATGTTTCTACCGATTTGCGGGCGCTGGCCGATACGCCCATGATCGTGGTCTGTGCAGGCGCCAAGGCTATCCTCGATCTGCCTGCTACGTTGGAATATCTGGAAACGATGAGCGTACCGGTTGTTGGATTCAAAACCGATGAGTTCCCCGCGTTTTATTCGCGCGAGAGTGGGCTCAAGACCAGCGTCAAACTCGACTCGGTCGAAGAGATCGTTGGCTTCGCGATGGCGCATTGGAACGCTGGTTTGCAGAGCGCGGTCTTGGTGACAAATCCCGTTCCGGAAGCGGACGCAATTCCAAAGTCCGAAATGGACCCGCATATCACCAAAGCTTCGGAAGAAGCTGTCCACAAAAAAATCCACGGTCAAGCTCTGACCCCATTCCTGCTCCAGCGTATCAGTGAGTTGACTCAGGGAAAATCATTACGCGCCAACCTGTCGTTGTTGTTGAACAATGCCCGCCTGGCTGCGCAGATTGCACGTGAGATCACGGCGCGTCAGCGCGTGCGAGCAATATGAGGTCAATATGCCAAACGGATTTGAACTTTCGATTGTTTTGCCCGCGAGCCCGGAAGAAATTTACAAAGCCTGGTTAAGCAGTGACGGCCACGCCGCGCTAACAGGCAGCCCAGCAAAAGTGAACGGCAAAGTGGGAGGAAAGTTCACCGCGTGGGATGGATATATTTCCGGCACCACACTTGAATTAGAAGCGCCGCGTCGCATTGTGCAAGCCTGGCGAACATTGGAATTCCCGGAAGACGCTCCCGACTCGCGCTTGGAGATTCTGCTCGGGCCCGCGCAGGATGGAACAAAGTTTATCCTGCGTCATTCGAACATGCCCGATGATCAAGTGGAGGATTATCGTCAGGGCTGGCAGGATTCTTATTTCAAACCAATGCAAGAATATTTTGGAAAATAAAAAAAACAGCGGAGAGGTTATCCGCTGTCCAAAAAGAACGAGATTCTTCGCGGCTCAGAATGACACGCTAAAAGTATTTTGCATATACATTCTAGTTTATTTTTTAATCAAATCCTCCAACATCGAGTCCGGCACTTGCACCGCGACCACCTCCCCGCGCACGGTAATATCGTGGTTGGCAATAATCCATTCCTCGATCACCACTTTGCGGCCTTTGACTTCTTTCACTTTACCACGCACTTCCAATTCAACGCCAAGCAGCGTCGGCCTTAGATAATCCACATGCAAAGAAGCAGTGAGATAACGCAGCGGCGGTCTGGAATCCATGGCGCGATCTCCGGCACGATATCCTGCTGCTGAGGCCGTGCCTGTGCCATGACAATCGATCAGCGAGGCCAGCAATCCGCCATACACATAACCGGGAATGGCAATATGATACGGCTCCGGCACAAAGTGACAAACTGACTCTTCACCATCCCAGTAACTTTTGATCTGGTGACCATACTCGTTCAGTCGCCCACAACCATAACAATGCGCGAGAGAATCGGGATAGTAATCCTGAAAAGCTTTAGAGTCCGGACTCATTCAGCTTGTTCCTCACCGATCTTGCTCAACAACCATTCCTTGACCAGTTCCTGGTCTTTCTCGTTCAATTCAAATTGAGCTGCACGACATAAATTAAAAGTATTCTCCACCATCGCCTCGCCTAATTTTTGCGCGGTTTCCGGCTTGTGCGAACCAAGGCGATATCCGGCATAATACAACCCTGTCAGCGCAAAGTTGACGTGTGACCGCGCGATCGGCGCGCCGCGCTCGATGCAACGGTCACGTACAGTGCGCGAGGTTTGCGTCATTCGATAGCCGCGTTCGTTCACTTCCCTCGTAATTTCGCGGAGCATCATCGCGTAATAATCGGGCACCAAATAAGGCATATCGGTCAGTTGATGAATCTTTTGTGCCAAGGGCGCAAGTTTTGGATATTGTACAGCGAACAGATCTTCTACTGGCTTTTCTATCGCCACCTCTTCAACTTGTCCCTGTGCAGGCAAAGCATGACGCGCCGGATCATACAAATAGCCGGGCGCGTCGGAAGAAATCTGCAAATTGCCCAAGTCAAGCTGCTTCAGCAAGCCTTTGAAACTTTCGGCTCCCAACCAATTGGAGTTGAGTCCCTGATCGGAAAATTTCTGGATCGTACTTTGAGCCAACGTTCCCAATAAGATGGGAGATGGGGATGCCTCAACCAGATTCTTGATCCAAACTGCGATATCCTGCCGCACATCCTGCGGACTGGTCGCTGTCTCCACCGCTTTAGATTTTTCATCACCCGAATATAACCAGTTCGCAAATATCTTGCGCGTTACACGCCACGAATCTTCGTCTTCGATCATAACCAAGTCCTGACGCCGGTTGACCACTTCTTGAGTCAATCGTCGCAGGGAATAAAAGCCAAGCCAATGGTTACCTTGTTTGAATTCTGGAAACTCTTTATAGATTTCAGGCAAATCATTCCCCGGCAAGCCTGTGGGCAAACTGGCGGCATCAAATAAGCGGTCTGCAATGCGCTTGAGGAGTTTTTCCGTGCTCTTGTTGATCTCCTTGATATCGGCAACGCCCTCCTCTTCCTCCTCATAATTGATTCCCAACGCGTTTTCCATGAACGCACTTTGTTTGATCAGCTGATCGCAGGAGGCGCGGTAAGCAGGCGAAGCATATCCCACCGACAAGACTGCACTATAACGCGCGTGCTTTCTGAGATTCAACAACACAGGTGTAAAGTCGGCATCGCCAGAGAGAATAATGAATTCATGAAAGTAAGTATCGTGGCCGAGCGCGTCCAACATATCCATGACCATGTGAATGTCTGTGCTGGTCTTGCCGCGCGCTGTCAGCGGCGGACAGTCAATTACTTCAAACGCGGAGCGAATGAAATGTGGCCGGTATTCTGAAAATGAATTTGGGTTCAGATAACAGCGACGGATGAGAATACGTCGATTCGTAAAACTGCCGCCGCGATAATTCATCGGAAGCTGGCGTTCGAGCCACGCCAGCCAACGGTCCGGATTGGTAGCGAACTTATCGGCGGCCTGTTTATCTTGTTCGGCTAAGTTGATGTAGATGTTGTCAAAATCAATGAACAGCGCAGTATTCAATTGCGCTGATCCTTTTGCAAGTGTTTCCATGTATAGTCCTCCTGACATAAATCAAAATAACATACAAAACAATTACTTCGTGGCCGTTGGAACCGGCGTCCTGGAAGAAGTCGGCGTCGGCGATGGAGTCCGTGTCAATGTAGGCTTAACGGTTGGCTTAAAAGTAACTGTCGGCGAGGGAGTCGGCGGATTTCCCTGAACGATGAACTCACCCACCACTTTCCAATCCAAGCCAACGAAAATTTGAACATCATAAGTTCCCGGCAGCCACTCACTTGCTGAAGGAGCCCAATCCGTAAAGCCATAACCTCCTGTAGTGCCATCCCAGGGCTTGGTCTCATAATGGACGAGTATTCCGTTACGAAGCCAAAGCGCAGTCCATTGCACGCCGGGAATCATGTTATTGTAGGAAAAGGCTCCATACATGTGGCCAACGGGATTCTGAAAAACCGTTTGAGGGTTGATAGCGTTCACGCCATCAAATTGCGTTGAGAAACTAATCGGGCTGAACACAGCCGAGGGATTCGGGGTGACTGCACTTTGAAACAAAGCCTGAATCGGATCAGGCAGATATGGGGTTGGTGTGATCGTGGGCGTATCCGTTACGGAAGGCGTATCGGTAATAGTCGGCGTTAATGTGATGGTGGGAGTCAATGTGATGGTTGGAATGATTGTTGGACTCGGCGTAAGGCTGGGAGTCGGTGAAGGCGGAAAATATTCATAAGCCACCGGCTCGCCAAAAAACGCCAACCAGGCCGCGCCAGCCAAAAGGAGCACACCGACGACAATCCAGCGCCAGCCGCCATATACGCGCTGCTGTCGCAGGCGATAAAACGTCAGCTTGCGACCAGACCGAATAGAACGCAGACCAGCCTGAATGGTCAGGAGTGAACCGAGCAATCCTAAAACAACAGCGGTAATGATCCCGGCATGAATATCCATAACTGGAAAAGATTATAGCATGTGAATAAATTGGCTATTCAGAATCAACGCTTCGGCGTTGGCGTTCCTGTCGGACTTGGAGTTGGCGTCACCGTGGACAGCGAAGTACGCACGACGCGCGGCGCCACCCATACTGCAAGGTCATCGGTTGGAGAACCGAGCGAAAGAATCGACAACACAAGTTTGACATCCTGACCGACCAACGGACTCAAATCAAGATCGACCCGATAATACTTGCCATCCTGCTTCTCGCCAAAGGCCCAAAAGTCACGCACCAAGCCGGAGCCAATTTGGTAATCTACGCGGAAGAGCACGGAACAATTAGCCGCGCTGCGTTGGCAATTGACTATGCCTTGGAAGTGATCGCCCTTCTGCACAGTGAACGGCGGATAGATGCCGCGGATGTAGCCGTTCGTAACATCCTGTGGGAATGTGAGCAGGCCAGGCTGATTGGTTAACGTGCCATCCTCCAACGTGACGTTGGACAGCTTGATGACAAACCCGCGCGGATCATCATTTGATCCCGGGCACGGCAGGATGCCCGCTCCGCTCGTCCATTGAGCCGTACACGCTTTCGCGACCAGATCATACGCTGTTGTTTGGTTACTCGTCACAGCAGCTACGCTGATGGCTGCCCAGACCGAACGATTGGCTCCCGAACCGGTCCCGAACAACTCCCCTTTTGCGTTGCGTAGAATCCAATCGCCACGATAACTGCCAGCGGTTTCCGGTGAAGTCAACACAACAGACAAATCAATCGTGCTACCTGGCCGGACTGTAGCTGGCAATGGAAGCAGATCAGGGCCATCCATCTTATCACCGCCGATGAAGACCAAGTCATAATCGCGCGTCCATGTGCATGTACCAACGTTCTTCAACCTCCAGGTTTTGGTAAAAGTCACATCGGGCAATAATGTCATGCCATCTGGAACGTTGAGATCAGCAACAAATTCAGCGCGGTCACAGCCATTATTAATCGTCGGCGTGCTGGAAGGGATGCGTGTCGGCGTGGAAGTCAACGTGGGCGTATTGGTGAGAGTAGATGTCGGCGTAAAGGTAGGAGTGAACGTCGAGGTAAACGTTGCAGTTGGTGTAAAGGTGAAGGTTGGCGTTCTTGTCGGAGTCAATGTAAAGGTTGGAGTAAATGTTACAGTGGGCGACGCAGTTTGAGTCGGAGTCTTCGTTGGCGTCAGAGACGGAGTCAATGATGGCGTAAGTGTATTAGTTGGCGTAAAAGTATTCGTCGGTGTCTTGGTCGGTGTGGACGTAAACGTTGCAGTTGGTGTGAAGGTATGGGTAGGAGTCGGAGTCAATGACGCAGTTTGAGTCGGAGTCTT